>JBBRJW010000284.1:0-4995 GCA_038218705.1 Chthonomonadales bacterium
AGATGCCGCGCCTCGCGGCCGCCCTTTCACTTTGACCCTCTCTCTTGAAGGAGCGACTGCATGACAGGATCGGATGGCGGGGCGATTGGCGAATTGACCGATGCCCAGCAGCGAGGGGCGCTGCGCAAGGTGACGCTTCGGCTGATACCGTTCCTCTTCTTCCTCTATGTCATTGCCTACCTGGACCGGGTCAACCTGAGCTTCGCCAAGCTCGACATGCAGGGAATGAAATGGCTGACCGACGGTGTCTACGGGTTCGGCTCGGGCATCTTCTTCATCGGTTACTTCTTCTTTGAGGTTCCGAGCAATCTGATCCTGGCACGAGTCGGGGCACGCCGGTGGATTGCGAGGATCATGTTTACCTGGGGCATTACCGCGATGGCGATGGCCTCCATCCACAGCGTCGCCTCGTTCTACACAATGCGCTTCCTGCTCGGGCTGGCGGAGGCGGGCTTCTTCCCGGGCGTGCTGCTCTACATGACCTTCTGGTTCACGCGCAAAGAGCGCGCTCAGATGGTCGCGCTCTTCATGCTGGCGAACGCGGTCGCCTTTGTCTTTGGCGGCCCCGCATCGACCCAGATCCTGAATCTGCGCGGGTTACAGGGCCTTGCGGGCTGGCAGTGGCTCTTTCTGCTCGAGGGGCTGCCTGCGGTCCTCCTCGGGTTCGTGGTGCTGGCCTATCTGCCGGACGGTCCGACGAGCGCAAAGTGGCTCCGGCTCGATGAGCGGGAATGGATCGAGGCTCGGCTGCACTCGGAGGACCGCGCTCAGCCGCACCGGCACGAGACGCTGCGGGCCGCAATGCTTCAGCGGGAGGTCTGGCTGCTCGCGCTCCTCTACGGGATGCTGGTGCTCGGAATGTATGGATTCGGCTTCTGGATCCCGCAGATCGTGAAGGATTTTCACCTTCTCAGCGACTCGCAAGCGAGCCTAGTGGTTGCAATTCCCTATCTCGTATCAGCGGTGACCATGGTGCTGATTGGCCGACATTCGGACCGAACGGGCGAGCGCCGCCGGCACCTCGCGGTCTCCGCAGTTGTCGCAGCGGTCGGCCTGGCAGTCGCGTCCGCGATCCTCATGTACTCCGGGCGGCTGACGCCGCATCTCTGCATGGTCCTGAGCATGGAGGCGCTCACGGTAGGCGCTATTGGAATGTGGGGCACGCTAGGCCCCTTCTGGGCACTCCCGCCAGCCCTGCTCAAGCGTACCGCGGCCGCGGGAGGCATCGCACTGGTGAATTCGGTGGGAAATCTCGGTGGGTTCGCGGGCCCCTTTCTTTTCGGATTCTTGAAAGGTCGCGGTTATGGCACGTCCGGCGGCCTCCTGGCTTTGGCGGCAGCGCTGCTGGTGGGATCGGTCGTGGCGCTGTGCATTCAGGAGCCGAGGGTTGATGAGGAGATGGCTTCCCCCGGCAGGCAGTCGGGAGTGGGTGCGGCGGGGTAAGGCCAGGCAATTGCAGAGCGGCTCGATAATTCGGGGACACTGCGGGGAAACCGCTTGATCGGCTGTCCGGGATGCCGTCAGGCGCCCGTGCCAACGATCTCGCTGATGTGACGCACGCCCTCTCGCTCCATCCTCCGGAGCAACCCATGGTTAATGCTGCGCGCCAGGTATGGGCCCTCGTAGATCATGCCGGTGTAGAACTGCACCAGAGACGCACCGGCGCGCATCCGCTCCCAGGCGTCGTCGGCGCTGCTGATGCCGCCCACCCCGATGAGCGGGAGCTTCCCTTCTGTGGCCCGGTAGAGGAAGCGCATCACTTCTAGAGCCCGTAGTTTGAGCGGGCCGCCGCTCAGTCCACCCGTCGGCTCCACGCCGCTCAGGGCAGGGTCCCGGCTGATCGTCGTGTTCGTCGCGATGATTCCCGCGAGGCCGTTCTCCGTTACCACCCCCACCAGGTCTTCCATGTCCCGGTCTTCCATGTCGGGCGATATCTTCACAAAGATCGGCACCGGCGCAGCCTCCCGCTTGATCGCGAGAATGCGCGCCTCCTCCATCAGCGCCCCGAGGAGGGCTTGCAGCTTGGAGTGCTCCTGCCACTGGCGCAGCCCTGGTGTATTGGGCGACGAGACGTTCACCACCACCAGATCGGCAAAGCGCGAGAGCCTCCGGAAGGAGACCCTGTAGTCCTCGAGCACTTCGTCGTCGCCAGTAACCAGTTTGGTCTTGCCAATATTTACCGCCAGGGGAATCGTGAGCGGCCGCGCGCGGCGTCGCAGAGTGGCGAGGCGGCGCGCTACCGACTCGCTCCCTTCGCTATTAAAGCCGAGCCGGTTTACAACTGCGCCGTACGCTGGCGCGCGGAACATCCTCGGCCGCGGATTTCCGGGCTGCGGCTGCGCTGTCACGGTGCCAATCTCCACGAATCCGAAGCCCAGTACCGGCCAGGCTGGCACGGCAGCGCCGTTCTTATCACAGCCGGCGGCGAGCCCAACCGGATTGGGAAATGCGACTCCTACCACCTCCGTGGCGAGCTTCGTATGCGTAAAGGGACGCCGTGCAGCATAGAGCGGGAGCCCGCTTACGGAGGAGAGCATTTCCAGAGTGCGCTCGTGGGCGGTCTCGGGATCCTGCGAGAAGAGCAGTGGGCGGAGAGCTTTTCGGTAAATCATGACACGGAACAATTCGACCAGAGGCGCCCGATCTCCTCTCGAAAGTCGGCCGGGCCGCTCGATCGCAATACCGGGATTTACCAATGACTAAATCTCTGTGCGATCACTTGACAATGCAACGCTCAAGTAGTATTATAGGACTGGTCCCGCAGAACGAGATTTTACCCGGAAGTGAGGTACCTGCCGATGAGAATGGATAAGCTGACAATCAAGGCCCAGGAGGCCATTCAAACCGCTCAGACGCTCGCGGAGCAGGCCCAGAACGTGCAGATCGATGTTGAGCATCTTCTGGCAGCGCTGCTTGCCCAGCAGGAGGGCGTAACGACGCCGATCCTTCAGAAGCTCGGTGTGAACGTGCCCCTGCTAACGCAGCAGATTGCGACGGAGATCGAGCGGTTTCCTAAGCTGCAGGGCGCTGCCGAGACGGGGGGGAGCCTTGCGCCGCGAGCTCGCGCCGCACTCAACACGGCCTTCACGGAAGCCGAGCAGATGAAGGATGAGTACGTCTCTACCGAGCACCTGCTCCTCGGCATCGCCGCCGATTCACAGGGCGCGGCGGGACGCCTGCTCAGGTCGCAAGGAGTCACCCGGGACAGCGTGCTGCAGGCCCTCGTCACGGTGCGAGGAACCCAGCGGGTTACCGACCAGAACCCCGAGGAGAAGTACCAGGCGCTCGACCGCTATGGCAAGGACCTTACCGAGGCGGCGCGCAAGCAGAAGCTCGACCCCGTGATCGGCCGCGACGAGGAGATACGGCGAGTCATTCAGGTGCTGAGCCGCAGGACCAAGAACAACCCGGTTCTGATTGGCGAGCCCGGGGTGGGAAAGACCGCCATCGTGGAGGGGCTCGCCCAGCGAATTGTGGAGGGCGACGTTCCAGAGGGCCTGAAGGAGAAGCGGGTGATCGGGCTCGACCTCGGCGCGCTCGTGGCGGGCGCAAAGTTTCGCGGCGAGTTCGAGGAGAGGCTGAAAGCCGTTCTCAAGGAGATTATCGACAGCGATGGCGGGATCATTCTCTTCATCGATGAGATGCATACGCTGGTTGGCGCAGGCGCGGCCGAGGGCTCGATGGACGCCTCCAATCTGCTAAAGCCGATGCTGGCCCGCGGCGAGCTGCGCTGTGTCGGCGCGACCACGCTGGATGAGTACCGGAAGCACATTGAGAAGGACGCCGCGCTGGAGAGGCGATTCCAGCCGATCTACGTGGGCGAGCCGAGCGTCGAGGACACCATCGGCATCCTGCGAGGGCTGAAAGAGAAGTACGAAGTTCATCACGGGATCCGGATCATGGACAGCGCGCTCGTGGCGGCTGCCGTCCTCTCCAGCCGGTACATAACCGATCGCTTCCTGCCGGACAAGGCCATCGATCTGATCGACGAAGCGGCATCGCGCCTGCGCATTGAGATCGACTCGATGCCGGCTGAGATCGACATTGTACAACGGCGTATCCGGCAGCTTGAGATCGAGCGCGTGGCCCTCAATAAGGAGACCGACGCCGCGAGCCAGGAGCGATTGGCAAAACTTGAGCAGGAGCTCAGCGGACTGCGGGAGCAGGGGAGCCAGCTCAAGGCCCAGTGGGAGAACGAGAAGGCCGTGATCCAGAGGATCAGCCGAACCAAGCAGGAGATCGAGCAGACCCGACTCAGCGCCGAGGCCGCAGAGCGCGACGGCGACCTGGCGCGCGCTGCCGAGCTCCGATATGGCACGCTCCATACGCTCAGCCGCCGTCTGGAAGAGGACAATCTGGCGCTCATGGAGGTTCAGGCTGGC
Organism: Chthonomonadales bacterium; assembly: GCA_038218705.1. Classification (GTDB taxonomy): domain Bacteria; phylum Armatimonadota; class Chthonomonadetes; order Chthonomonadales; family Chthonomonadaceae; genus JBBRJW01. The sequence goes on from JBBRJW010000284.1 coordinate 4,383, forward strand.
GGGCAGGCGCTCCTCAAGGAAGAGGTCTCGGCCGACGACATCGCCGAGGTAGTTGGTAAGTGGACCGGTATTCCCGTGAGCCGGCTGGTAGAGGGCGAGATGCAGAAGCTTCTCCAGATGGAGGAGCGCGTGCACCACCGAGTGGTGGGGCAGGAGGAGGCAGTTCAGGCGGTCGCCAATGCTGTCCGCCGTTCTCGATCGGGGCTCTCCGACCCGAACCGGCCCATCGGCAGCTTCATCTTCCTCGGGCCTACCGGCGTTGGAAAGACCGAGCTGGCGCGCGCCCTGGCCGAGTTCCTGTTTGATGACGAGCGCGCGATGGTCCGAATCGATATGAGCGAGTACATGGAGAAGCATGCCGTGTCCCGGCTGATCGGGGCGCCTCCTGGATATGTCGGCTACGAGGAGGGCGGCCAGCTAACCGAGGCCGTCCGGCGCAGACCCTATTCGGTTCTGCTGTTCGACGAGATTGAAAAGGCGCATCACGATGTCTTCAACGTGCTGTTGCAGCTTCTCGACGATGGGCGGCTCACGGATGGGCAGGGCCGAACGGTGGACTTCCGTAATACGATGATCATCATGACGTCCAACATCGGGAGCCATGCCATTCAGG
>JBBRJW010000285.1:0-4993 GCA_038218705.1 Chthonomonadales bacterium
TGGGCTCCGCGCGGTATGGCAAGCGAGAAGCCTCCCGACCAGGTGACCCAGCGCGAGCCGCCCTTGAACTGCCCCTCGCCGCGGTAGCGCTCGGCAGGCACGGGCACCGGCGCAGCGCCGAAATCCATGTCGGGCTTGAACCGGGCAATGCTGTTCATGAAGCCATCGCCCTCAATTCGCATGGCGAGCTTGCCGGTTACAAACGGGTCCTGCTCCTGGGATCCGAAGCCGCCCGCGAACGCGCTCACTGCGTCTACGCCGCCGAGGGCGTCGTACCACGAGACCAGCGAGCTGAGCGCCTGAACGGTTCGCGGGTTGGCGAGAGCGCAGGTGCGGCCATCCGCTGACATCACGTCGCCATTCATCTGCCAGGACCAGAGGTAGAGCCATCCCTGCCCGAACAGTGGCACGAGTCCCAGCCTGTCAAAGCCGCCGTTTGAGCTCTTGCGCGTAAGCTTCTTCGCGTCGTCGATCATCTCGTCCCAGGTGCGCGGCGGCCGCTCCGGGTCGAGGCCCGCTTCGCGGAAGAGAGCCTTGTTGTAGAAGAGGATCCGGTCGTCGGTCGAGTTGGGGATCGCGTAGACATGCCCTCGGTAGAGCGTCTCGGCCCAGGTGGCAGGAACGTAGTCCTCGGCTCGAATTGCGAGCGGGCTGCCGGTGGCCTGGTCCCTGGCCAGGAGGTCGTCCAGCGGCCGGAAGGCCTCACGGCTGGCCCAGTCGCCAATGGTGAATCGATCCTGCTGGACCAGGTCTGGAGGAACGCCCCCCACAATGGCGGTCATCAGCTTCTGGGGATTCATTGAGCCGGCGCCCATCGAAAGCGCCACAATTTTTATCTCAGGATGCCGCTCCTCAAACGCCGCAATCTTTGCGTCCATGTCCTTGGACTCGGCGTTCGATTCCATGCCCCATATCACGAGCCGGACAGGCTCGGCTGCCGCTCGTCTGGCGGAAAGTGCAGTCAACAGCAGCAGGCCGAGCAGTGTGAAAGTACTCTTCATTAGACTCTGGTAACTCTATCCGCCGGGACCAGGCGGTTCCTTCATCGGATTGTCTTCTAATAGTCTAGCACGTCATGCGTTCGCATTCATTCGGATGATCGCGTGCCAGACATCCGGACGACCTAGCATCCCATGGTTAGCCCGATCACCACGCGAACTGTGCCGCGGGGTAAGCGGCCGGGGAACTCGAGAAATGCAATCTGGCCCATGGGAACGGGCTGATGATTCCATCCGTTATAGTCATAATAAGTAAGCGGTCATTTTCGAATTGTGTATTATGGTAACTGGTCTCCGTCCCACCGAGCCGGCGGTATCGAAAGTCCAGGGAGTGAGCATGGGTTCTGACAATTTGAACGACGAGTTGGCCCGTGTCGCGACGCTCCACGCGACAGGGCTTCTCGATACCCCTGAAGAGGCGACTTTCGATGAGATAGCTCATCTTGCCGCTCATCTATGTCGCGTCCCGATCGCAACGATCAGCCTCGTCGATGAGAGTCGTCAGTGGTTCAAATCACATATCGGCCTTGAGGCTCGGGAGACCCCGCGGGACATCTCATTCTGCACCCACACAATTATGCAAGACCAGATTATGATGGTCGAGGACGCCACTCTCGACCCGCGGTTCTGTTCGAGCCCGCTTGTAACCGGCCCGCCCTGTATCCGATTCTACGCCGGATTCCCGCTGATATCCAGGGAGGGCTTCCGGCTTGGCGCGCTCTGCGTGATCGACCATAAGCCGCGATCTCTCACGAAGCATCAGCGCATCGCTCTGGCGATTCTTGCTCGCCAGGTCTCCGCCCAGATCGAGCTTCGCCGCGCCGCCTCACGACTGAAGGATGAGCTGCGCATGCACGAGCGAACCGAGCGCGCGCTGGTGTCCAGCCAGGCGGAATTCGGGGCGTTCATGGACAATAGCCCACTGAGCGCGTTTATCAAGAATTCAGAGGGCGTGTTTGTATACGTGAACAAGTCATTCGAACGGCTTATGGGTCGATCCTCAGAGGAGTTGATCGGCTGCACTGTCTACCAACTGGTGGCGCGCGAGGATGCGAATCGCCTTACGGCTCATGACGCGGAGGTCCTTGCGAGTGGGTCGCCGTCGGCAAAGACTGAAGAGATCGTTACACCGGGTGGCGTCAGAGTCACCCTGCGAATTAGCAAATTTGCATTGCCGAGCGCCGATGGCGAAGTTCGACTGGGCGCCATCGTCGCAGATGTGACCGAGATCGAGAGACATCGGCAGGAGATTGAGCTCGCAAATGCAAACCTGCATGCGCGGGTAATCACCGATCCGCTGACTGGCCTACGCACCCGGGGTTACTTTGAGGAGATGCTTTCGGTGGAGTTCGGTCGCGCCAAGCGATATGGCGGGCCGCTCTCTCTACTCCTGGTAGACGCCGACCGATTCAAGAGCGTCAACGATACTCAGGGACATGCCGCTGGAGACCGGGTATTGCGCCTGATTGGCCGCTTGCTCGTGCAGGACGCGCGGTCCTCCGATACGGTCGCGAGGTACGGGGGCGAGGAGTTCGCTATTTTGCTGCCCGAGACCGCTGAAGCGGCCGCTCTTGCAATTGCCGAGCGCATTCGCGCTGGCATAGCGGAGCAGGGGAGTGAAGGCATTCGCGTCACTGTTTCTATCGGGGTTTCGTCGCTGCGGCCCGATGTCTCGGAACCGGCGGAACTGACTGCCGAAGCGGACGCCGCCCTCTACGCGAGCAAGGAGAGTGGCAGGAACTGCGTGACCCTCTACTCGTCGGAGTCGCCAGTTCGCACGACACTCTCGGCCTGACGCTGCGCGGCTTCATTTCTCGGAACGTCGAAGATGGCGAAGTCCCGGGCCAGTGACGTATTGTGAAAGATTGCGCGTGCCTCTTCCAGCAGCAGTCCGGGCCCCGGGCTGCTCTCCGCCTCGTACCGGCTGCTGATGTGTGTGAGAATGAGGCGCCCGACACCGGCCGCTTTCGCCGCGCGGGCCGCATCGACGGCCGTGGAGTGAGCGCCCCTGGCGGCTAGTCCCCGATCAGCCTCGGCGTAAGTAGCCTCGTGGATGAGCACATCGGCGGTCCGAGCTAGCTCTTCCACCCGCGGGCTGGCCATTGTGTCCCCGGTGTAGGTTACACATCGGCCAGGCTGGTCCGGTCCCACGAATTCACGCCCGTCGAAGCACCGCCCGTCCGGCAGCGTAACAGTCTCTCCACGCTTCAGTGCGCCATAGACCGGTCCGAAGGGGATGCCGAGCGCGGCGGCTCTCGCCGCGTCAAAAGCTCCCACCCGATCATGCTCGCGAAACGCGTACCCGTAGCTCTCCATTCGGTGAGGCAGCAGCATGGCCCGCACTGTCATCTCGCCATCGTCGAGGATGCAGCCCTCCTCCACGCGCTGGAACCGAAGGGGATAGCCGAGCCGAGTCTGGGTCCTCTCCAGCGCTCCCCGCACAAGCTCCTCAATTCCCATAGGTCCATAGAGGGTTACGGGCGTCCCAGAGCTTGCGGAGAGCGACCGCGAAGCGAGCAGCCCCGGCAGCCCGAAGCAGTGATCTCCATGCAGGTGTGTGATGAAGATACGCTCGAGCTGGCTTATGCGGAGCGGAGCCCGGAGGAGCTGGTGCTGTGTGCCTTCACCGCAATCGAGCAGCCAGAGCTTCGCCTGCTGCACGAGCTGAAGCCCGATCGCACTGACGTTGCGCGAGCGCGTTGGCGCACCGGAGCCGGTTCCAAGGAATACTATCTTCACGCTGTCGAGGCCTGCCTGGCCGAGTGGTGGAGGGTCAGCGCCAGCAGGCCGGCCTGGTGGTGAGAGATCTGGAGGGGTGTCACTTGCCTGCACGCCACTTTTCAAGGTCGGTGCGCGCCGTCTTCACGACACTCTGGTAATTTGCCTGGCTCTGCGCCTTGTTGATGAATGTCGTCAGAGTCGCGATCGCCTCGGGCGTCTGCTTCCTCGCCTTGAGGAGGTGCGCCATGTTGAAGAAGGCCGGGAGCATCTCCGGGTCGATCCGTATCGCTTCGCGATAGTCGGAGAGTGCGCCGTCGTACTGCCCGGCGAGAAGCTTCACGTTGGCGAGGTTGTAGCGGAGCGGGGCGAGGTGCGGATTGATCGCAATTGCCTTCTCCCAGAGTGCGATTGCCTCGGGATACTGCTTGCGACCTTTGACAATGTTCGCCAGGTTGTTGTAAGCGCCGGGCTCCTCCGGGTCGAGCTTGATCGCCATCTGGAATTCGCGCTCGGCATTGTAGAGATCGTTCTGCGCAAGGAACGCGTTTCCCAGGTCATTGTGAGCGGATGCGCTGGTCGGATGGTTCTTAACGAATCGAACAAGGTCCTGAATACCACTGCTGCGAACGTCCCGAAGCTCTGCGGCCTGCTGGTACGCCTGATGAAGAATGTGGGCCGTGCCATCTGCTTTCATGGCTTCGTCGAGCGCCATGGTCGCGGCTGAATACTCTTTTGCTGCCGTGAAGTTATTGGCGCGACGCAGGTACATCGCGGTCTTGGTGGCCGAGATACCGTATCGTGCAGCGGTCAAGCCGAGCGTAAGCCAGAGGAGCATAACAACCAGGCCCAGGGCCACCCGCGAGCCGAGCGGCACTGTGGGCATGATTGCGCTCACCACGTCCTCGTCGGCATACTCGCCATACTGGGCAAGCATCTGCAGGCGTGATCGGTTGGTCGAAACCTGCTTGCGAAGGTGCCATACTCCGGCAAAGGCCCGCGATGCGCCGGTAAAGCCGAGGAGCGCCACCGCTGTGCAGAATAGAATGAAAGTGAAATCAACGTTTCGAGCGGCGGTGAGCATCGCGGGCTGTTGTCCTTTTTGGGGGTTAGCAACTCTGCGGCGAACCCCAGGCAGCCCGGCGACGCCGCCGGCCGCGAGAAGCGCCCGCGCGCCCGCTTCGGGCGTCGGTGCGACCGGGAGCGTAGGCAGACTTCCAAGAAACACGTAGTTGTGCAGCTCGGTCATCGGGTTCGAAGAGTTCTCATACGAGTTC
>JBBRJW010000286.1:0-4991 GCA_038218705.1 Chthonomonadales bacterium
GTCCGACACCCACTCCCACGAGCGGGCAGCTTCCACCAACACCAGATACGGAATTCCCCTTCGGCGGCAGCCCTCCATCAGACCGAGCGACATAGGCCACGTTGCAAGGGTAATCACAGCAACATCGGCGCGCACAGCATCGAGCCAGGAGTACTCTTCCATCAGCCTGAACCGCTTTGCCACTCTCCGGGCCAGACTGTTATGCCGCAACTGCAGCCAGCAGCCAGCAGCCTCCAGCTTTCCAAGCTGGGCTGGCGGCTCCGGCCACCGCTTGTAGGACGCGCTTACCTGATGCCCCTGCTTTAGAAGCCGGTGGGCAGTCTGCTCCCAGAGCATTTCGCTTCCGCCCCAGGGCACTCCCTCCATCGTGCTGATGAACGTTACGCGGGTCATAGGCTGCCTCCTCGGCGGTTCAATCAACCGCGGGTTTCTGAAGCAGCGCTACATTGTTCATATAGAAGAGATTGGTGCCACGAACGAAACGCCGGGGAAATGGGCCACGCAGGAGCGATACACAACCTTTGCAGGCGATTCTGACAAATCGGCTCGCGGTACGATGCGTCAGGCGACGGGATTGCGGCCAGGGATCCAGTGAAGCAAGCAGCGTTCCAAGAACATCCCAGACATCGCCTGCCTGCTCCTGGCGGACAACCGTAAGGCCGGCGCGGGCCGCATGGAAGCGCACGGCATGCGGCGTGGGCCGCCAGAAATCGTACGGCTGCTCATGAAGAAAATAGAAAAAGGGACATGTGAGCAGGAGGAGCCCGCCCGGCGACAGCAGCCTCGCCATGTTTTCGAAGGCGATCGTCCAGTCCGCGACGTGCTCGCAGACTTCCGTGCAGACGATCAGCCCAAAAGTAGGGGCCGCGAGGAGGTCCGCGTGCAGGGGACCGTCAACGGGCCCAAGGAAGTCGACGCTTTCGCTGGCGTTCTGCTGTACGTCGCTTGAGAAGTACTCATATCCCCGTTCGATCAGCGTAGACTTGAGTGGCTGCTCGCCGCAACCCAAATCCAGAACCCGACGGTTAGGAAGCAAGGCGGCCTGGGCATCATCGAGCAGCGCCCGGATGTAGTGGTCCAGCAGTGGGACCATAAAGGTCTCTTGAGGCCATAGGGGCACGTAGATACTGCGGCGGGCGACACCGTCGAAGTGGCGTACACCACCGGAGCTGTCATCGACAATCTGGTTCATGGTCACTCCTCAGCCGATGCTCTCCAAAGGCCGCGCGCAGAGATCCACCCATACCTACGCCCATTCTGCAGGAACTTCACACTCGGTATTACTGCGGAGAAGCAGTGTAGCATATCTGAGATCGAAGCTAGCTGCTTATATATAACGGTAACTGCTATTAGGCAGGCTCTGCATTCTGGAGACGGCGACCGAATGCCCGGCGATCCTATGACCTGTTGCCTGCACAAATCGTGCCAACCGGACGTGGCGGTCCATCAATTCCGGAACAACACGAGCAAAAGTGCTGGCCGCCCTGGTCTCGACTCTCAGACGAGAGTAAGTTGCCTTCAGACGGCAAACCGAAGCCTGTGGACAAACTGTCGATCGCAAGCCCTGCTGCCATCTATCCTGGTCTGAACGACCGCAGCCGAGAATGATAATAGGAACCGCAGCCGATGCTCGTCCGCTCTCGGTGAATACCGTTGGCAGCGCGCAATAACTAGCGACCGCTTTCCAAGGCCGCACACTTCATGGCTCTCCTCGCGGAGCCCGGTGGTATACTCGTGAGCAGCACCGCAGCAGCTAAGGTTTATCGCACTGGAATGGAGGCGCAATCATTGGGAGCGACCGGCCGGAGACTATCCGTCATTATCTGTTCACTTAACCGCATGACGGCCCTGCAGGGAACGCTCGCCGCGATTCATGAGCTCGTTGTCCCGCCAGGATGGGATGTCGAGTTGCTGCTGGTGGACAACGGGTCAACCGATGGAACCGCCGAGCTCATGCAGAGCTTTCGCCCAGAAGCGATTTGTGCTCGCGCACTCTCGATGCCATTACGGGGCAGGTCGAACGCGCTCAACATGGCTCTCGCTGAAGCACAGGGCGATATCATTGTTCTCACGGATGATGACGTTCGCCCGCGCCACGACTGGCTTGAGCGCCTCTGCACACCGATATTCGAGGGCGAGTGCGACGCAGCCGTCGGCAGAACTACCCTTGCTCCGGAACTGGAGCGGCCCGAGCTCACATGGTTCCACCGGAGCTTGCTCGCCTGCACCGACCACCTGCAAGAACAACAGAATCCCGATCTGGTGGGCGCGAATATGGCCTTTCGCCGGGAAGCGCTCGAACGCGTGCCGGCGCTGGATCTGGAGCTTGGGCCCGGGGCGCTTGGCTTCATGGACGACACGCTCTTCAGCCGGCAGCTAAAGGCCGCTGGCTTTCGTACTCGCTTCGTGGGTAATGCTGGCGTGGAGCATCACCCGGACCCTGCCCGAATCAACCGGGCCTCCATGCTGCGTCAGGCTCAGATGTTGGGAGCCTCGGAAGCCTACGTTGACCACCACTGGTCCCACCTCTCCGTACGAGCACCACGCCTTCAATGCGTGGTCCGATCGCTGCGCCTCGGAGCCTGGCGCGCCACAAATCGCGCAGAGGCACGCGCTCCTTCGATCGCATCGTGGAACGAATTGGTTCGCGTAATCCGAATCGCGTATTTCCGGCAGTTTGCCATTGAATGCAGTCGTCCGCGAAACTATGCTCTCCAGGGCCTCAAGCATGTCTAGACCGCGGTCGGATGGCGTTTTTCGAGAGCGGCGCTCGACGGAAGTCGGCAATCCGACAGAAGGATTTAGATCCGGGAGTTAGCGACTATCGATAGGGGCTTCGTACTATGGAATGGAGGGGCAATCCTTGGCTCCGACCGGTCTGAGCGTATCCATTATTATCAGCACGCGTTCCAATGCGGAGGCCCTGCGGGGCACCCTGGACGCGTTTCTCAAGGCGGAGGTGCCACCCGGGTGGAGTGTCGAGCTGCTGCTGGTGGATAACGGGTCCACCGATGCCACCGCGGAGGTTATACAGAGTTTCCGGCCGGAGTCGATTCGCGTTCGGGATCTCTCCATGCCAGCGCGGGGCAAGTCGAGAGCGCTTAACCTGGCCATTGCGGAAGCAGAAGGCGAAATCCTCGCCTTCACGGATGATGACGTTCGCCCGGCCCATGACTGGCTCGAGCGCCTCTGCGGCCCGATATTCGCGGGCGAATGCGACGCAGCCGTCGGCAGAATCACCCTCGCACCGCACCTCGAGTGCCCCGAGCTCACCTCGTTCCACAAGAGCTGGCTCGCCTGCACCGATAAACTGGAGGGGCAGGAAGACCCCGATCTGGTGGGCGCAAACATGGCCTTTCGCCGGGCAATTCTTGAGAAAGTGGCAGGGTTCGACGAAGAGCTCGGACCCGGGGCCCTCGGATTCATGGACGATATTTTGCTCGCGAAGCAGATCAAGGCAGCTGGCTTTCGCACCCGGTACCTCGGAGATGCCCGGCTGGAGCATCACCCGAACCCTGCGCGCATCAACCGAAGCTCCATGCTGGCGCAAGCCCAGGCGATAGGAGCCTCGGAGGGGTATCTGGACCACCACTGGCACCATCGGCGGTTTCGGGCCCCGCTCCTGCAGAGTGCGGTCCGATCACTGCGCCTCGGAGTCTGGAGAGCCAGGCACCGTGCGGAGATAGGCAGCGCGTCAGTGGCATCGCCCGAGGAGTTCATGTGGGTCGTTGGCATCTCGCGCTACCGGCAGTACGCAAAGGAGTCAAAGCGCCCGCGAAACTATGCGCTTCACGGGCTTAAGCGAGGTTAGGCTGCGGGGACGGAAGCCGATACAATTTGAGGCTCAAGAGAAGCCGCTCGGGAAGTCTAGAGGGCGGCGGTTTCGGATGCGGCGCGGCCTGCATAAAACTCTGCGCGCTTGCGGAGCGCGAAGTGCGATACCCTTAGCGTCCGTACATCGTCCGTGAACTCACCAAGGGCGCTCACGATCTGGCACTTGAGCTGATCGCGGGTCACCACCTGGCAGCCCTGGCGGCCGCCCTGACGGATATCATAGCGGATCGGGGTCTGGAAGTACTGCACCTGAAAGTCGGCCATCAGGTCGATGAACGCGCGCTCCAGAGGCGTCAGTATGTACGGGTCCACAATCTCCCACCGGAACTCCGTCCAGTCGATCACCTCTTTGGAGAGCTCCAGATGCTCGGCCAGATTCAGGGGTCCACCATCGGCGATGTGGAACACCTGACCGCTGGGCCCATCCAGCGCGGCAACCTTCTGCATCTCGCTCGCCGCAAAGTCCACGGGCACCATGTTGAGCCGCAGCGCAGGATCGCCGGGAAGCCGGAAGCCCACCCTCGGATCCCAGTCGCCATTGCCATTCTCGCGAATGTAGGCGTGGACATAGTAGAGGCCGCGCAAGAGCCCGAAGTAGGCAGTGGTGCCGGATACCGCTCCATTGCAGCTCGGGCCGATCAGCGTGGTCGTGCGATGGATCGTGTAGGGAGTAAGCGCGCGCTGCAGGAGCATACGCTCCCCGAGGATCTTGGACTCCTCGTAGAGGTTGCGGGCGGTGGTCTCGTGGCCCGGCGGCAGCGGCTCCTCATACGCAACGTTATCGCGAATGGGCGAGATGTACGCCGTGCCGACGTGGTGCAGCCAGCCGGCCTCCACCTCCGCGGCAAGGTCCGCGGCGTTCCCAACCCCCTCGATGTTGGTCGCCCGGATATCGCGCTCAAATCGCGGGTCGTGCCGCAGGTCCGCCGCGCAGTGCCAGAAGCGCTGCACGCCCCGATCGCGAAGCCCCTCCACCACTTCCGGCGTTAGGCCGAAGAGCGGGCTCTTCACGTCGCCCTGAACGGTCATGAGCCGCCGCTCGTCGTCCGGCGTCAGGGGAGCCTCCGGGTGCATACGCGCGAGGGCCTGCAGCTGTCGCTTCCGCACGTCCGCGCACTCGCGCGAAGGTCGTACCACGGTGCAGACCTCGCGACCGG
>JBBRJW010000287.1:0-4988 GCA_038218705.1 Chthonomonadales bacterium
CTCAGCCGCCTGCTCCGGGTTCTGTTACGCGGTTGCCACGGCGGCGGGCTTCGTGCAGAGCGGCTCAATGCGCCGCGTCCTGGTGATCGGCGCGGACACTCTCTCCAAACAGGTGAACTGGGACGACCGCGGCACCTGCATTCTCTTTGGCGATGGCGCAGGTGCGGCCGTCCTGGGGCCATGTGAGCCAGAAGAGGGCGTGCTCGCCTCCGTGCTCGGCGCGGATGGCTCCGGTCTCGAATCGGTGTGGATCCCGGCGGGAGGCACGCGGACGCCCCTCACGCCCGAGCTGCTGGCAGAGCATGCTAACTGCATCGCGATGCGCGGGCAGGAGGTCTACAAGTTCGCAGTGCGCATCGTGCCCGAAGTGATCCAGGAGGCGCTGAAGCGCACCTGCCTTCGCCTCGAGCAGATCGATCTGTTGGTGATGCATCAGGCAAACGTCCGTATTATTCATGCTGTGGCGCAGCGGCTGGGAATACCGGAGGAGAAGCTCGTTATCAACGTGGATCAGTACGGCAATACTTCCGCTGGCTCCATCCCAATCGCACTGGCAGAATCGGCTCGGGCTGGCCGCCTGAAGCGCGGGGATGTTGTGGTTACCGTCGGCTTCGGCGCGGGGCTAACGTGGGCTGCGAATGTTATACGCTGGAATCGGGAGCGCTAACCACCCTATGGGCAAGACTGCATTTCTCTTTCCTGGCCAGGGCTCGCAGAAGAGCGGCATGGGGCGTGCGTTCTTCGAGAGCGCGCCAGCCGCGCGAGCGCTTTTCGAGCGCGCCAATGCGCTTATCGGCTTCGATCTCGCCGCCCTCTGCTTCGAGGGCCCCGATGAGACACTGCGCAAGACCGAAAACGCCCAGCCCGCGCTCTTCACTTGTTCCGTGGCCGCCTGGACGGTGTTTCGCGATGCCACCGGCTCCACGCCCGACGCGGTGGCCGGGCACAGCGTGGGCGAGTACGCGGCGCTCATGGCCGCGGGCGCCCTCGAGTTCGATGAGGGGCTCATGCTGGTTCGAACTCGCGCTGAGCTGATGCGCGCCGCCGCTGCGCAGGCGCCTGGAACGATGGCCGCTCTGCTCGGTATCGATGCGGAGAGCGCCCGAACCGCGTGTGAAGAGGCGACGGCGCTCGGGATCGGGATTGTGACAGTGGCCAACTACAACGGCGGAGGCCAGATAGTAATCTCTGGAGCGGCCGCGGCCGTGGAGAAGGCCGGGGAGATTGCAAAGGCTCGAGGAGCAAAGCGCGTAATTCCCATACCGGTCTCCGGCGCGTTCCACTCGCCGCTCATGGTCACCGCCGGCGACCAGCTCTTCGCCCACCTCTCGCGGGCTTCGTTTCGCAAACCCGCGATCCCTATCGTCTCGAATGTGACCGCGGACTACGTGGAGATGCCCTCCGACCTGACGGGCGGGCTGACACTGCAGGTGAGCGGAAGCGTTCGCTGGGAGGAGTCGATGGCGCGCCTGCTGGCCGATGGATTCGACACCTTCATAGAGTTTGGCAGCGGGGATATCCTCTGCGGCCTGATGCGGCGCATGGATAAGTCAGCGCGCACCGCGTCGGTCCAGGACCCGGATTCGCTGACGGCCGCGCGCGCACTTCTGGAGGGATCCTCATCTTGAAGCTTTCGGGAAAAGTTGCGGTCGTAACCGGCTCTGGACGCGGTATCGGGGCAGCGATTGCAAAGGAACTCGCGCGCGCAGGGGCGAAAGTGGTGGTTAACTACAGCCGGAGCGCGGACACGGCGATGAGCGTCGTAGCCGCGATCGAGGCCGCAGGCGGCGAGGCGATTGCAGTTCAGGCCGATGTCGCCGATGCCGCGCAGGTCGAGGCGCTTATGACCGCCGCTCGCGCAGCATATGGCTCGATCGATATTCTGGTTAACAACGCGGGCATCACCCGCGACAGACTTCTTATCCGAATGACCGAAGAGGATTGGGACAGCGTTCTCGACACGAACCTGAAGGGCGCTTTCCTCTGCGTAAAGGCAGTGGCCTCGCAGCTTTTGAAGCAGCGGAGCGGAGTAATTGTAAATGTCGGCTCCGTCAATGGCCTGGTAGGCGCGGCGGGCCAGGCGAACTACAGTGCCGCGAAAGCGGGACTGGTAGGACTTACCAAGGCGCTCGCAAAGGAGATGGGGCCGCGTGGTGTGCGTGTAAACGCGGTTGCCCCCGGGTTCATCGAGACCGATATGACTGAGAGCCTGAAGGCCGAATTCAAGGAGGCTGTGGTAAAACAGATACCTCTGGGCCGGCTCGGGGCGCCGGAGGATGTCGCGCGCGTCGTCGCGTTCCTCTGTTCAGATGACGCGGCCTATATTCAGGGCGAGGTCATCTCAATCGACGGCGGGCTTTTTATGTAGGCCACCCATTCGGGAGCCAGAGCGTGCGGCCGCAGCGTAATGCGACGGCCTAAGATCAACCATAACCAGAGGAGAACCACCGGAATGAGCACTTTTGACACGGTAAAGAAGGTCCTTATCGAACAGCTCGACGTGAGCGAGGAAGAGATCACCCCCACCGCCAGTATCGTGGACGATCTTGGCGCAGACTCCCTCGACGTGGTCGAGATCGTAATGGGTCTCGAAGAGGCTTTCGACGTCGAAATTCCGGATGAGGATGCTGAGACGATTAAGACCGTTCAGAACATCATCGACTACGTTGAGAACAAGAATAAGAGCTGAAGCTCGCTCGCGCCGCTGCCATCCGTTTGTGAGGGGGGCCGGCCCGTGCGCCGGCCCGAATCCTCTCCGGGCGCCGTCTGGCCAGCTGCCAGACCCTGTTGCCGGCGTTAACGTTTTGCCGGCAGATTGCGTGCGCCGCGGGTCCGATTCGGCCGAGTGCGCGGGAGCAGATTTTATATGGACATGCAGAAATCGAGCCGGGTAGTCGTTACCGGCATGGGGGCGCTGGCAGCCCTGGGCCACAACGTCGATGCGATCTGGAAGGCCTGTCTGGCCGGCTGCTCTGGAATCTCGCCTGTCACGAGCTTCGACGCCTCCGCCTATTCAACGCGCTTTGCCGCCGAGATAAAGGATTGGGATCCGTCGCTCTATCTGGAAAAGAAGGATGCCCGGCGGATGGATCGGTTTATCCAGTTCGCTGCGGGCGCGGCGAGCATGGCCGTGGCAGATTCCGGGCTGGTGATTAACGATTCAAACCGCGAGCGCGTGGGTGTCTATATCGGCTCCGGTATCGGTGGACTTCTAACCATCGAGGATCAGTACGCTGTCCTGCGGGACCGAGGTCCCGGGCGAATCAGCCCGTTCCTCATCCCGAGCATTATTTGCGACATGGGCGCCGGGATGGTCTCGATCCTCCACGGCGCACAGGGCCCCAACTCCTGCACCACCACCGCCTGTGCGACCGGCACCAACTCCATTGGCGACGCCTATCATGTTATCAAGCGAGGTGACGCCGACGTGATGATTGCCGGTGGCGCCGAGGCGAGCATTACGCCGCTCGGTCTGGCGGGGTTCTGCGCGGCCCGATCGCTCTCCCAGCGAAACGATTCGCCCGAGCGCGCCAGTCGCCCGTTCGATGCGGATCGCGACGGATTCGTGATGGGTGAAGGCGCAGGCGTGGTCGTTCTCGAGAGCCTCGAATCCGCAGCCGCCCGGGGCGCGAAGATCCACGCCGAGGTGATCGGCTACGGAATGGCGGGAGACGCGTACCACATCACGGCCCCTGCACCAGAGGGCGCGGGCGCGGCGCGCTCCATGCGTGCTGCGCTGCGTTCAGCCGGAATCACGGCCGATCAGGTCGACTACATCAACGCGCATGGCACCTCGACCGAGCTCAACGACAAGAACGAGACCGCAGCAATGAAGACGGTGTTCGGTGAGCATGCCTATCGGGTGGCGATCAGCTCGACCAAGTCGATGACCGGTCACCTCATCGGCGCGGCCGGAGCGGTAGAGGCCATCATCTGCGCGCTCACGCTCCGCGACGGCGTCATTGCGCCGACCATTAACTACGAGAAGCAGGACCCGAACTGCGACCTCGACTATGTGCCGAACCAGGCCCGCAGCACCAAAGCCGAGATCGCCATGTCGAACTCGTTTGGCTTCGGCGGCCACAATGCTACCCTTATCCTGAAGCGATGGAACCCCGCGGCATAGCGCAGCGCTTCTCTTTCGGCCGGGTGCATCGGCACTGCTGCTCCCGGCCCGATCTATTCCTCAGAGTGTCCCAAAGAGACGGTCGCCAAAATCTCCCAGGCCCGGAACAATATACTTCCGATCGTTAAGCCCCCGATCCAGCGCGGCGGTCAGGATACGGGCCTGTAGGAATTCGGCGCTGAGCCTGGCCACCCCCTCCGGAGCGGCTACCACGCAGAGCAGCGTTACGCTGGCCGCTCCCGCGGCGTAGAGCCGACTCATTGCGGCGGAGGCCGATCCGCCCGTGGCGAGCATCGGATCGAGCAGCAGCGCGGTCCCGCCCTCCAGCGGCGGGAGCTTGTGGTAGTAAGAGGAGGCGACAGCCGTGGCCTCGTCGCGCTCCAGCCCGAGATAGCCCACAGAAGCCTCTGGCAGACAGTCGAGGGCGGCCTCGAGCATTCCCAGGCCGGCACGCAGAATGGGGACAAGCACCACCTGTGTCGCCAGGCGCCTGCCGGGCGTACTCTCCAGCGGCGTCTGCACCGTGATGGGTTTCGTCGGGAGATCCCGGGTGGCCTCGGCCATCAGGAGGCGGGTCAGCCGGTGCGTAAGAGTTCGGAAGAGGGGCGGCTCAGCGCTCACATCTCGGAGTCGTGAAACGAGGTCTGCGGCCAGGGCGTGCTCTAGAACTTGCAGCGGCATACTCACTCCTCCGGGCCCTGCGGCCCTAATCGATCTCAGCAATCCGCTCCGGGCCCGGGGCCTCCGTGGGCTGACCATTCTCGGTCATCAGGCGCGCGATTGCCCCCATCAGGGCGGTGGTCACCTCCTCGCGAGTCGCCTCCGGCGGGACTTGAATGGGCGCGCCGAAGGCGAGGCCCAG
>JBBRJW010000288.1:0-4975 GCA_038218705.1 Chthonomonadales bacterium
GCGACGCTGGAAGTGCATGGCGAGTAGCCTTTCGGATCAGAGAGGTTCCAGGGCTGATTCCACTTCGGAACGCACATATCCTCTTCGCTGATAACGGGCACGAGCCCGTGCGGCGCTCCGGAGAGGGTGTGCCCGTTAACCGACAAGAACGCCCGTTCCCGGTAGAAGTACTGATGAAGGGTCTCTGCAGAACCGATAATCTCGCCTAGACAAACGTGGGCGGCCGTAACTCGCTCGCCCGTTCTCGGCCCGGGGCCCGGTCTGCGCAACTCTGCCGGCCGGACGCACCGCCGTTCAGAAGGAGATCATCGTGAAATTGCGCTGTTCAGGAATTCAGGTCGTACTCGCCGGGAGCCTCCTGTGGCTCGCCGGATGTGGAGGGGGCGGCTCATCCAGCGCGCCTCCCAGCGGCACGGTTCAGCTAAACGGGACTGTAATGGTCCCGGCAACCACACCAACCCGGGCCGCCGGAACCGACGTTCCGCTTCCGGGGGCAACTGTTACGGTGGTCGACATCACTGCGGGCCATCCTGGCACGCAGGTCGGCGTGATAACCACCGATGCGGCCGGAGGATACCGCTTTGAGAGCGCGCAGCCTGGCCACCTGTACGAGATCCTTATCACCAAGGTCGTAACAAGTGGCGGCCATACGGTCACTCTCTCCCTCGGAGCGATTGTGAAGACCCCGGCCACAGGCGCTGCGCCTCGGGTAGACGTCGATGCAAGCACAACCGTTGGACTGAACTACGTGGTTTCCAAGCTCATTGCCGGAACCCTGCCTCCGGGCACTGACATCTCCCACGTGTTCGTGAGTATCAAGGACTCGTACAATACCAGCCGGGAGGACGGGTCCGCGCCGCCTCTCGACCTGACCAAGCCATGCACCGAGCCCGACAGCTACGCTGACCTGCAGAAACAGGTTGTAAAAGCTCTGGCAACTTCTGGCGCGTTTCTTCACTCCGACTCGCATTCGAGCGCCAATAGCCTTGTGAACCTCGTCTTCGACCACAAGGCCTCGACGGTAAACCTTGCGCTCTGCGTGCTCGACCACAGCCGCGATTTCTTCGACGCCGACTACTTTAGCGGTTCAGTGGATGACGAAGGGCACTTCGAGGGCAAAACGGCAGATAGCCTCTATGTGGTTGGTGGAAATATTGCCGGGCCGAGCGCATTTGGGTTCTGGCGAGCAGCGGATGGCACCGCGAAGGGGACGTGGCAGGCCCAGATTCCCGCCGCACCGACGACTTATCTTGGACACGGCTACATCGGGACGTTCACGAAAGTCGGTCGCTCGACGCCGGAAGGCAAGTGGTTCTTCTTTGTCGACCCGGATGGAACCTCCCTGGCGTTGGTGCACGACGAATCGCAGGCTGATCGCGGCCACCTTCAGAAGACCGCAGTGGTGAAGGGAACGGTCTCGGCATCCGGCGCGATTACCGGTGGCCTGGTCTTCCCGGCCGTAGCAGGGTCAATCGCGGGTGGAGATCCCCTCGGTGGGGGAACCGCGACCGGTGGCGGAACGGGTTCAACTGGCAGTCACTCCGCAAGTGGAACGGGCTCCGTGAGCGGCAGCACCACCAGTTCGACGGCATCGGGACTCTGGCAGTTTGCCGGCCTCCGGGATGGCAACCCGTTTAACGCCAACGGAGCGTGGAGCGGAGCGGGATTCTAGACATTTCACGGGGGGCACAGGCCTGATGGTCAATCGAACTACTCTACTCATTGCGCTGGCGGCAGCCATTGCCGCCAGCGCCTCCCGGGCCCAGCAGCCCTCGGGCGCGCGGGCGATGGCAATGGGCGGGGCGTTCACGGCTATCGCCGAGGGCGATGGCGCAGATGCCTGGAACCCCGCAGCCGCGGCCGGAAGGAGTGGCCGCCGGCTGCTCCTTCCAACGGCGTCCGTGATGTCCGGCGGGAGCGAGTCGCTCGACGGAATCCGACGGGCACTCGGCTCCGACTGGACCGAGCGCATGAAGCTCCTTCGGAGGGTTGGCGAGGGGGGCAGCGCGGCCTTTCAGGCATCAGTCGGGGCAGGATATACCGGTCCGGGCATGGGCATCGGCCTGCAGGTCTTCGGGCGCGGAGGACTCTTCGGAATCGATTTCGATGGATCTGCGGGACACCTCACGCTGACGCCCGATTTCACGATGGCTCAGCTGCACGACGCGGCTGCCGCGCAGTACCGCGACTTTGGAAGCTCCGCGGCCACGGCCGAGAGCGAGGCGACCAAGATCGTATCGCAGGTGCAGCGCTCCTATCCGGGCGCATCTACAATCGCACTGCCGACATACGGCAGCCGCGTGGCCGCGGAGGGCGACCTGTATGGCAGCGCCGCAGTTACGATCGGGAGGGTAGTGCGTCCCAATCTGCGCCTGGGAGTAAACCTCAAGCTGGTAGGCGCGCGCCACGTCTCGGCCTACGCACGGTTCGATGGCGAGACGTTCACCGCGAAAGCGGCCGATGTTACCGGCGGCACGGCCAGCCCGGCGCTCGTGGACAGGGTTCTGGCGCGCCTCAACCTGAGACACACGGACGGGAGCCTCTTCAGCGGCGGCGAGCTTGCGGGCTCGATCGACCAGGGCTCGGACTGGGGCCCGATCGAGGTGCGGCCTTCGGTCGACCTCGGCGCATTGTGGCGAGTGGGACCACGGCTCCAGGCGGGAGGCGTGATCCGCAATTTGATTCCCGCGCACTTCGTCTCGGCCGCGCCGCTCAATACCTCGGTGACGCTTGGCGCTGCCTACGCGGTCGTTCCGAGAAAGCTGCTGATTGCGGCCGACTTCACGAATCTGCTCGGCTCGAGGGCGGCCAGACTCAATGCAGGAGTGGAGTGGAGCCCCATACGCCCCCTCGCGCTTCGAGCCGGAGTTTACGAGGGACGGATCTGTTACGGTTTCGGATTCAGCAGCGGCTTCGGAATGGCCTTTTCTCCAGGGCTATCGCTTCTCTCGCTCAGCATAGGATTCTAGAGCTTCCCGGGGGAAATCGTATGGATCACGGAGGAGTCGCCGCGAGGTTGTGCAACCTATAGGTGAGTTGAAATGGGCGGGAGCAGCTTCCGCCCATTTCCATCGTCAGGCGGAACGCAATAGTCCCTTTCCGTCAATCTGACCGCAAAAAGGTGCACCTGATGGCCCCCCAGAACGCTTCCACTCTCTCCGCGGCTGAGCTTGTCGCCGATCGATACCGGCAGATCCATCTCGATTTTCACACATCTCCCCTGATTCCTGACGTGGGCTCGGAGTTTGACGCTGATGTTTTCGGGAAAACGCTGACCGATGCGCACGTGAATTGGGTCACGCTCTTCGGCAAGTGCCACCACGGAATGAGCTACTACCCCACGAAGGCCGGCGTGATGCACCCGGGGTTGAAATTCGACCTGATGGGGGCACAGATCGAAGCGTGCAAGTCGCGCGGAATTGCCGCGCCCGTCTATCTCTCGGCCCGCGTGGATCAGCACATGGGTATGACTCGGCCGGATCTGGTCGTGCGGCTGGAGGACGGTCGCCTCTGGGGCCCGAATGCCAACGAGGCATCGTGGTACCAGATGTGCATGGGCAACAAAGAGTACATCGACTATCTGGCGGCTCAGACGGAAGAGGTGCTGAAGGGCTATGATGCGGACGGTATTTTCTACGACATGTGCTACTTCCCGCCAGATCCCGGGTGTTTCTGCGAGAAGTGCCTGGCCCGATTAGGAGATAAGAGGCACGATCGTGCTGCCCACCGGCGACAGACGTTCCAGATTCTGCGCGAGTACAGCACCCGCCTCACGAAGCTTTGCAAGGATCTACGCCCGAACGCCACGACGTTTTTCAATAGCCGCGTGACCGCGAACGTCCACCGCGAGCTCGACGTGCTGACGCAGCTCGAGATTGAATCGCTCACTACCGGGGGCTGGGGCTACCTCTTCTTCCCAACCTACTCGCGCGTCGTCCGCACTTATCCGCGGCCGCTGCAGGGGATGACCGCTCGGTTTCATAAGTCGTGGGCGGACTTTGGGGGCCTCAAGACGGTGCCGCAGCTCGACTACGAGGCGGCCACCATTATGGCGGCCGGCGGCGTGGTAAACATTGGCGACCAGCTCCACCCGCGCGGCACCCTCGACCAGGGCGCTTACCAGGTGATCGGGGAGACCTACCGCCGCGTGGAGGCGATCGAGCCATGGTGTCGGGGCGCAGTTCCGCTCGCCGACATCGCGGTGCTCCTGCTGCCCACTTCTGAAGAGGAGCTGGACGGTGACGAAGATACCCGTGGCCTCGTCAAGCTGGATGCGAGCATCGAGGGCGCGGCGGCCGCGCTCATGTCGCTGAAGCACCAGTGGAACGGCGAGACTCCGGATCGTGACAACCTGATGAACTACAAGGTGGTCATCATCCCGGATCGCGGAATTCTCACGGACGGCATCAAAGATCAGATTCGCAAGTTCCAGGCGAACGGAGGCGCGATTCTCCTCTCTCACGAAGCTACGCTCCGAGACGGAGAGTTCCAGCTGGAAGGGGCGCCCGCTCACTACGCCGGGAAGTGCCCCTGGACGCCATCCTATATGAGCCTTGGCGAGACGCTGGGGCAGGGGCTCGCGGATTGTGAGTTCGTAAACTATCGCGAAGGCAGCTATGTGGACGCCATTCCCGGCGCGCAGGCGCTTGGCGAAGTCTGGCAGCCTTACTTCAATCGCGCGCCGGAGCACTTCTCCTCCCACGCACAGACTCCTGTCGATCGGCCCACCGGGCATCCGGTAGGCGTGCTCTCTGCAGACGGCAAGGTCGGCTACCTCTACGCTGCGGTGTTCCGCGGCTATCGCGAGGATGCCTTCTTCGTCTACAAGGAGATGATTGCCAGAATGCTGGAGAAGCTCCTTCCGGAGCCACTTGTGAAACCCGGGAAGAACGTTCCGCCCGGCATGGAGATCGCTGTACTCCGTCAGGGGACCGAGAACCGGGTCGTAGCCCATCTGGTGAACTTCACTCCTACC
>JBBRJW010000289.1:0-4969 GCA_038218705.1 Chthonomonadales bacterium
CTTGCCGGCGACCGGGTACGCCACAACCGGAACGAATTTAGGTTTGCCATCCTCTATCGTGGCGACAACGGCCACCACATGCCCGATGGTCCTGCTTGTCCCTGCCAGCTGGCGCCACACCACCAGGCCCCACCCGATCCCAATGGCCAGACACACTATAGAGAGAAAAGTCAACTTGAAGTTGCTGGGAGCGCGTCCGCGCTGATTCATGGCTTCTCCTTACCCAATGGTCGGCTGTCGCGCCGCTGAAAGCGCGCCGCTTATCGGGCCTCGATGATGCCCACGTCGATGAACTGGCCTCCAATCGTCTGATGGCAGTGGATTGCGATCACATTTGCTCCGGGCTTCAAAGCCGCCCGGCCAGAACGGGTCATCGGAAGAGTGGCGTACTCGGAAACAAACCCCTTCGCGTCTGCGGCCAGTACGCCATTGACGTAGATCTCCACATCCTCGTCGTGAAAGACCGAGAAGGCGAGATGAGCCGGCAGACCAGCGGGCAGCGTAACCTCCCGACGAAGCCAGATGTCGCCACTGGACCAGTCGGTCCGTGTACCGGCAAGTGCGTGCCCGAACGGCGCTTCGCCGCTCTGCCACGAGGCATCGGAGAACCCTGGCTCGAACCATCCAGAAGCCGGTGCGTCTGTCGTCCACTTCCATCGCGCGCCCTCCGCCTCGGAGGTGGGCAGGACAGCGCGCGGCAGAGCAGGCAGCCGGGGAGCGGGCGGAAGGGGGAGCCACTTGCCCTGGTTCGCCGCCGCGATGATAGCCAGGTCTGGCTTAACAACAGCGCGGTCGTATGTGAGCAGGCCGTTGCTCTCGGTTTCGACATCGGTAATCTGCGTGTAGACGATCGCGCTCAGTCCGGGCTCTTCGATTAGCTTGTAGACCGATTTCAAGTACTCCTGGTAGCGCTGTGTGAGCTGCCAACCACTTCGGAAGAGCCCCTGATAGCCCCAGGACTTCTGCTCCCACATGTGGCCCTCGACCCGCATTCCCAGACCGCCAAATTCGCCCAGGACAGCGGCCCGATCAGCCTCCGGTTCCGGGGAGCCCGGGGCAGGGTACTTGTGCATGTCGTGCATGTCGCCCACGCCCGGGTTATCGGTCCAGCCGCTCGCGTTGTTCACTAGGCGCGTCGGGTCGAGCCGGCGCGTGTCCTCGACAACTCGCGGCGTGTCGTGCTGCCCCCAGCCCTCATTGAAGGTGGTCCAGACCACGATGGAGGGGTGGTTGTAGTGCGTCGCGATCTCGCGCTTCCATTCTGTATCCCACTGCGTGTTCTGATCGGCGGTCATTCGGTCCTTGAAAGACTGTGGCATGTCCTGCCAGACGAGCATTCCAAGCCTGTCTGTCCAGTAGTACCAGCGATCGGGCTCCACTTTGGCGTGCTTCCGGATCATATTGAAGCCGAGCCGCTTTGTAATCTGGATGTCGTATGCAAGTGCGGAGTCGGTGGGCGCCGTGTAGATGCCATCGGGCCAGAATCCCTGGTCGAGCGTCCCCACCTGGAAGAGGAACTTGTTGTTCAGGAAGATGCGCGTTCGTCCCTGCGAATCTTTTCCCAGCGAGATCTTGCGCATCGCAAAGTAGCTGCTGACGGAGTCGGAGGCGCTGCCCGCAGTGAGCGTCACTTTCAGGCTATAGAGGTACGGGTCGGCCGGACTCCAGAGGTGCGCCGAAGGAATGGCGAGCTCGGCCTCCGCTCCCGCGCCGCCCTCGGCGCTGGCAACAACCTTTCCGGAGGCAATGGCCTGGATGCTGACGCGGGCCGAGGCTGTCTCGCCCGAATCGGTGAGGACACGCACGCGGAGCTTGCCGGCATCGATGTCCGGCACGAGCCGCAGGTCCTGGATATGCACGCTCGGAACCGGCTCGAGCCAGACGGTCTGCCAGATCCCGCTGCAGGGCGTGTAGAATATCCCGCCCGGCTTCAGCCGCTGCTTGCCGATCGGCTGCGCGCCGGTGTCCGTCGGGTCCCACACAGATACCACAAGCTCCTGCGAGCCGGCAGGCTTCAGCGCATCGGTGATGTCGATGTCGAACGCGTCGTAGCCACCTCGATGCACGCCCACTTCGCGGCCGTTCACCAGGACTTTCGTGTCCCAGTCGACCGCGCCAAAGTGGAGCAGGCAGTGCTGGCCTCTCCATGCTGCCGGCACTTCAAAGGTTCGGCGGTACCAGAGCCGCTCGGTTGGCAGGAGCGGCTTCTGGACGCCGGAGAGCTTCGACTCGATGCAGAAGGGCACCAGGATAGCGCCATCGAAAGTCGTCGGCTGTGCGGCGTCCTGATCGGTTACCGAGAACTGCCAGGGCCCATTGAGATTGAGCCAGGACTTCCTCTGAAGCTGCGGACGCGGGTATTCGGGCAGCGGGTGCGCAGCGGAGACCTGGGCTGTCCAGCGAGTGGTGAGCGTATGGTCGCCCTCTGCCGCGCGGGCCGCGAGACCAAATGATGCGCTCAACCAGACGGAAATTGCCAGCAGTGTCGATAATCGCCGGCCGTAAAACATGCTCATAAACCTTCCCTCTCCTCGTTCCCACGTATCGTTTGCAGCCTCGCAGAGTATGCACTAATTCGACCTGGAGCTTCGCTGCTCCTGCACTGTCCTTCGGCCCGCAGACGGCCAGATCGACGGTTGCCCTGTTTCCGATTGAAGATACGCGTGTCAATGCGGTACAATGAAATGCAGTGAAGTGCATTCTATTGCACTGCATTGCGCATTGGAGGCACTTCACCTCCGGGAAGGGATTGCAACCTGTTATGGCTTCGACCGGAGAGAGTGGCAAGGGCTCCCCAAAAAAGAAGGCGAAGGCTACTCCCAACAAGGAGCGGCAGATATCGCTTCGGCTCAGTGCGAAGGGCGCGCGGCGCCTGAACCATCTTATCGAGAAGAAGGAGTGGTCTGTCACACAGGTTGTGGAGGAGGCGCTGAAACACTACGCGGCCTCCGAGCAGATCTCCGGCGATGAGAGAGTGGACGAGAGTGGGCCGGATGCCGACGGTGAGCGGTCCGCCTGAACAGATTCGAGGGTACCGGGTGAGTCGGCAGGCATCGGTGCGCGGCACGGAGGGTGGCTTCATGAAACCAGTTTGCTGTATGCGGTATCGCGTAGGAGATGTGTTTACTTTGAAGCGGTCGCTGCCAATTGCGCGCGCCGGGGAGTATGTGCTGCTCTCAGTGGACGACGTGGTTCGCCTCGCGCGGGTTCGGCGAACGCGTGCGGGTCGCGCACCCTCGCGCAAGTACGTATACCTGATGGCGGGCGACCTGGGTGTCTTTTCGCCCACACGTGAATGCTGCTCCGTGCCCGCACGGCATCGGCCGCATCGTTGTGCAAGCGTGGTGGCCGGAAGGTGCTTGCGGAGCCGCACTGCGCTCTGCCACACCGACCGCAGTCCGCTCTGGCCCTCATCTCGCGCCCACGACATTGGAACGCTGGACGGCTGAGTAGGCGCACCTGGCTGCGGCGAACGAACGATCGTGTTGGTGCCTCCGTTTGCGGGGCAGAGAGCTCGGGTCGGACGAGGCAGCGAGCACATGGCGCAGCCATTTCGCTGAACGATCGAGTGTGTACTATCATCGGACAGTAATATTTTGTACAGAGACGCTGCTCCGGGGCCAGGCGCGTGCGTAAACAGACGCGTGCCACGATACATCACTTCGCAGTGATGTAATTGACTGAGATCGCATCCTGATCTGGAGTACCTCGATGAAGTCACTCTCTGTTCGTTCGCTCGCATCATTCGGCCTCTGCGCCCTCGCTCTGTTGGGCGCTTCACGGGTCAAGGCCGATGACATCATTGACACTGCCGTTAAGGCTGGCAGCTTCAAGACACTGGTCGCCGCAGTCAAGGCCGCGGGGCTGGTAGACGCGTTCAAGGGACCCGGGCCCTTCACCATATTCGCGCCGACGGACGCCGCATTCGCGAAGGTACCCCGGAAGACGCTTGCCAACCTGCTGAAGCCCGAGAACAAGGCGCAGCTTGCAGCGATCCTCAAGTACCATGTCCTGAGCGGCACCGTTGAGGCCGCGGATGTGATGAAGCTCAAGTCTGGCGTGGGTGTAAAGACCCTGCACGGCGAGACTGTAACGGTTCGCCATACCAGCAAGGGG
This sequence comes from Chthonomonadales bacterium, assembly GCA_038218705.1. Taxonomy (GTDB): domain Bacteria; phylum Armatimonadota; class Chthonomonadetes; order Chthonomonadales; family Chthonomonadaceae; genus JBBRJW01. The sequence goes on from JBBRJW010000289.1 coordinate 4,117, forward strand.
GTCACGGTTAACCGGGCACACGTGGTCAAGGCAGATATAAGGGCAGATAATGGAGTGATTCATGTCATCGATGCCGTGCTTATGCCCCCGATGAAGTAAAATGGTGGCATGGCTGAGTTGAGCTACTCGGCCAGCGGAGTCACTCTCCTTCTCCGTCACAAAGTGCCCCGGCCGACGGTGCCGCGGTGGTCGGGGCATTTTCCTGTGTGCCGAAACAGGAAGTACCGGGTCGTTGGGCGAACCTGGGAATCGATTAACCTCGAGTTTCCAAAGGAGACGCCATGACCCACGATTCCATCTCGCGCCGCTCCCTGCTGGGGGGAGGCGCAGCGCTCGCGCTAGGCGCAGCAGTCGCGAACTCGACTGCAGCCCGGGCAGACCTTACCAAGCCTGCGGTTGCCGATCCCTGGCACGGACTCAAGCTCGGTGTCGCCTCTTACACTTTCCGCGAGCTCCCACTCGATACCACGATCAAGAACATACAGCGCACTGGCCTCAAGTACGTCTCCATCAAGGACGTACACTGCTCGCTCAACACAACTTCCGACCAGCGTAAGGCGGTCGCGGACAAGTTCAAGGCGGCTGGTATCACGCCACTTAGCTGCGGCAACGTCGGCATGCCAAAGGACGAGGCAGGTGCGCGCCGGTGGTTCGAATATGCCCGTGATCTAGGACTCCCGACCATCGTCTGCACACCGGACATCACCACCCTCCCGATGCTCGACACCCTCGTGAAAGAATTCAATATCCGGCTGGCTATCCACAATCATGGGCCGGGCGACCGATACCCAACGCCGAACGAAGTGTGGGACGCCGTCCAGGGGCACGATAAGCGACTAGGCCTCTGCATCGA
>JBBRJW010000290.1:0-4957 GCA_038218705.1 Chthonomonadales bacterium
GGTTGCGGCGGTAGACCTAAGTATACTGATGGGTGGTTGGTGGTGTTTTAAACCGGCGGGGGGCCGCGCTCCGGCTCCGCCCGCGGCCGTGATTTTGCCCTGGAAGCAGCATGGGAATGCCGATGTCTATGGCTGCGGCGCGGAGAGTATTGCTTCCACCGCAGGGAAGCGGGCAGCCACCAGGTAGGCCCGCGCAGCGGCAGCCTGATCGATCAGTCGCGCCTTCGCAATGGGGGCTTTCGGCGCGTCCTCCCAGTGCGAAGGGTAGGAGCCGGCCGCGTCGTGACCCGAGCTGTGAAGGTAGGCGAGAGCGCGCCCTACAACGCGGGGCCACTGAAGATCGTGGTCCTGTTCGTACAGATAGAGAAATGCCTCCGAAAGGAGGTGGGAGAACGCCGCGTCGCCCTCAATTGCGCCGGTCTGCGGCTTCACCCACCTTGCGACGCAGGCTGCTGCGATCGTCTGGGCCTGGACGAGATACTCAGGAGACTTTGCGATCCGATAAAGCTCGCAGTTTGCGCGGATCATCAGGGCAGAGTTGTACGAGTACTTTGTATGGTCCACCTTCCCATCGAGCTTTATGTTGTCGCTATAGAGATTGTCCGCGTCCCGCAGGTACTGGTTCGTCCAGGCGTACCAGCGCAGTGCATCACCCCGGTAGCGGGGTTTGCCCGTAAGGCGCGCAAGGCGCAGCGCCGCCACGATGGCGGGAGCGTTCGAGCACGTGTTCTTGCTGCTTCGCTCGGCCTCTTTCCAGTATAATCCGCCTCCCAGAAGGCCATCCTCGCCGCTGGCGAGGAAGAGGTAGTCCGACTCGGCGCGCGTGATGTACTGTTTATCGCCGGTGGCTTCGAAGGCGTCGAGAAGCGCAAGAACCACCCACTCGTTGTCATCGTAGTACCGATCAGAGGGCTTGGGGGCTGGAAGCACATCGTAGCCGCCGACCTCGAACGCATTCGTCCAGTAGATGTCGAGACCGAAGACGTATCGGGCGAGGCGATCTGCACTCTCCGGCTGTTTCAGCGCGGCGGCGGCTGCGAGGGCAGAGAGCTGAACGCCGCAGGCCCACATGAACGCCGGACCGCCTGGCCGCGAGGTCACAGTGTTATAGTCGTCCGCATAGAGCCCCTTCTCCGCGAGCTTGAAGTGCGACTCAATACCGTCCATAACGGCCTTGCCCCATACAGCCGCTGTTTGAGCGCTTGCTGGTCGGACCATCAGGAGAGCGGGCATCGCCAGGAGGCACTGCGCCAACTTGCAGAGTTTCACAAGGAGTCTCCGATCGAATGTTGTATTGAATAGAACAGGATATCTGCCAGGTGATGCTTCGGGCAAAGGACACGCAGAATTCGAGGTGAACAGAGTAATGATACCATGCACATAAGAGATACTCGAAAGACTAAGAACGAGGTGCGAGACGAGGACTACGAGCTTGAGCCACCTCCGCCAAGGTGGCCGGCGCTCGTCGCCGTCGTAGGCGTGGCCGGGCTAAACCTCGCGCTTCCCGCCTCGCTGGTGGCAGGGCCTCGCTGGCTGCTGCTCGTAGTAGTGCTGGTCCTGATGATTCCCACGGTCATCACGCATCGGGCCGGATACCACCGGATTAACCACAATCTCGGGCAGACGGTCACCTTTATCATCACCGCCTCATTGGTCTGGTCGCTCGGTATGCTGATCTGGGCCCTGCCCAGCCACAAAGAGTCGCCGGTAGACATGCTCCGATCCGCAGCAGCGCTGTGGGTGACGAACGTGCTCGTTTTCGCCTCCTGGTACTGGCGGCTCGACGCGGGCGGGCCACACGTCCGCGAGATACGCAAGGTTCACTGCTCCGGCGCATTCCTCTTTCCGCAGATGACGATCGATCCTGAGCACGCCGAAGAGGGGGCGGGAGCGATCTGGGCGCCGGAGTTCATTGACTATCTGTTCCTGGCATTCAACACCAGTACGGCGCTCTCGCCCACGGATACCGCGGTGCTCTCGCGCTGGGCCAAGCTGCTGGTGATGGCGCAGGCCTCCATCTCGCTCACCATCATCGTGATCCTCGCCGGGCGCGCCGTCAACATTCTTTAGCGAGCGTAGGCCGGAAGTCCGCGCATACGATCTGAAGGCTAGTAGTTCACGCCAATCGGGCATTCCAGTTCGTAATTTACTCACCGGTCTCATGGGCAGGCTGTGACCCCAGTTCGGCCTCAATCTCTTCCACTGTCGGCAGGCTGTGCTGAAAATCTTGTGGCAGCGACGCTTCGATTTCACGGGTGAGTTGCGTTGACACGCCGATGGGCTTATTGACATCTCGAAGGGCGTACTCAGCAACGACCTCGTTCTTAGACTTGCACAGGATGAGGCCAATGCTTGGCGCGTCGTCCTTGTGGCGGAGCAGATCATCCACCGCCGATAAGTAGAAATTCATCTGCCCGGCGTCTTCCGGCGCGAACTTGCCGATCTTGAGGTCAATTACGACGTAGCAGCGCAGGTGAAGATGGTAGAAGAGCAAATCAATCTCGAACTCATCTCCGCCCACCGTGAGCGGATACGGACCGCCGACAAAGGCAAAGCCACGCCCGAGCTCCAGTAGGAATTGCCGGATATGCGTCAGCAGCGCCTCCTGCAGTTCACGCTCGCGGGCATCTCTGGTCAGTGTCAGAAAGTCGAAGTTGTAAGGGTCCTTGAGTAATTGCTGCGCCAGATCGGATTGCGGGGAAGGCAGAGTGCGCTCAAAGTTCGTAATGGCTTTTCCCTGTCTACCGTACAGGTTTGTCTCAATCTGATGCGCCAGGACGTTGCGGCTCCAGCCGCATTCCAGTGTGGCCCGGGCATACCAGAGGCGCTCGGCTCCATCTTTCAGTTTCTCTACCAAGGCAATATTGTGATACCAGGGGATTTGTGCAAGCGCCTCTTGCACAATTGCCTCATCCGGGTAAGCGTCTGCAAACGCCCGCATGTACTTCAGGTTACGCGGGGATAACCCCTGCATATTGGGGAACTCGCGCCGTAGGTCGGCGGACAGCTTCTCAATCACCTTTGCGCCCCAGCCCTGCTCCTTCTGCCGCGCCAGAATGTCGCGCCCGATAGACCAGTAGAGAAGCACCAGCTCCGTGTTGACAGCGAGCGCCGCCTTGATCTGCGCGTTCTGAATGCGCTGCTTCAGGTCGCGCAGTAACGTGTCATACCCCGGGATTTTTGGCGTCAAATCACTCACACTTCTACCTCCTGGAACATTGCGTGCAGCCATGTCAATCCCGCCTGAACGTCACGTCTGAGCGCGCTCAGCTCGTAAAAGACCTTCTCCGGCGGATCGACCCCCATAGCCTCCTGCGCTACTTCGCGATAGTGCTGAAGGCTCAGCTCGTCGTTCCCGGCGTCTATGTCCGCTTCCGGCACCGAGAGCGGGGGATCCATGCGCGCCCTCCCCACTTCTGCCGCACGGTATTTCCAGATCTACAGTCGATATCCCTTGAGACTTCCAAGAAGTCTTCCAGCCGCCCCAGGATATGTCGGCTCCCGCGCCCGGCCTCCCGTCTGCGCCATCGGGAGCGCACCAAGCGCCAGGAAGCACGATGCGAATTATCAAGCTTTCACAAGGATTCTGCAGTCGAATGGTGTATTGATTAGCAGGGGCAGCGCGCCCGTGTCTGCCCGCGCCGCCGTGCCTGGAAACCGACGGGGATGCGGTGATGATGCCCTGCGCGCAGGGAACTGCGAACGCACCGGAGCGATAGGTGAGACGCGGTGCTTCCGCGGAGAGGAACTAGCAATGAGATGGAAGCGAGAGAAGCCTGCGCCTGCGCCACTGGAATATCGGTCGCTCGATGACCTCCTGGATCTTCTTAAGAAGGAGCGCGCCGCCAGCTTGAAACGCCGCAAAGCGTTCACCATCGGCCTGCTTCTCTACTTTTGCATCATGATGATTATCTTTGCGGTGATCACGATGCATCACGGGACGTTCAGTGGCATCGGCGGAATGTTTAGCTGGATCGGCGGTGTCGCAGCGGTCGCGTACCGGGCCTCTGGGACACAGAAGCAGGCGGCACAGGCGCTCAAGGATTTCGATGACGTGCGCGCCGTGCCGAGGCTGCTCGAATTGATGGATTACCAGGACCCTGAGCTCTATCCCACCGCGAAAGAATTGCTGATTCATCTGCTTCCTCGCCTGATGGCGAGCGACGCGGCGATCCTGACGCCCGAGCATGTGAAACAGCTTAACCGGCTGGCCGAAAAGGGAGCGCATGCCCGCCGCTCGGTGGATCGGACAGACAGCATGCCCTTGCGGTTGAACGCGCTCAGGGCACTCGAGCAGGTAGGCGACGCCACTTCGGTCGAAGTGGTCGAGCGCATTATCGCGAGCGACCGAACACCACCGGACCTGCGAATGGAGGCGCAGGAAGCGCTTCCCGCCGTCCGGCAGCGGGCAAGGAACAGCGAACTTGCCGGCACGCTGCTGCGAGCCGGGGCGGCCGCACCCGCCGAGAGGCTGCTGCGCGCGGCGACCAGCAAGCCGGAGGCGTACTCCGGCGAGCTTCTACGCGCGCAGGCCGATTGTGAAGACGAGCGCGTGGTGGTCGCGCATTCCGCCGAACAGACCGGGGAGTTGGAAACCACGCAAGGGATAGGGCGGCCCGATAGCTGTTAGGGTAGGGCACAGCCCTGGTGGCTGCCTATTCCTGTCCGGGTGGCGTTGGCCTAACCCTGGCTTCCGTTCCGGCATAGCCTTGCCGCCCATGAGTGCGCCTACCTAACCTCCATTCCTCCCTGGCAGAGGCTTCCTGCCCATGAGCGCGCCTGCCTACCCCCCCCTCGCCCCCCTTCCGGATCCGCTCGCGCGCCTCAGCCTGTGTGAGGGCGCGATTCCTGCTGTTTGCGCGCTCCTCGGAAGGGGGGTGGCGCACTCTTCGTGCGCCCCGGCCTGTGAAGCGCCCGCCTCGTTGAATGCGACAGGCTGCGCTCACTCACGCCCGCG
>JBBRJW010000291.1:0-4954 GCA_038218705.1 Chthonomonadales bacterium
GCGACTGCTGCAGCAGATCTATGGCTGAGGAAAGAGTGAGAGCGGACATGTCAGGCATGAAATACTATTTCGACGCCTGAATGCCATATGACTCCCCAAGCGAGCAATTCAACCGAAAAAACATCAATGCTGAACTGTTACTCACAAACGCGTAGATCTTGCCGGCCGCATCCTCTCCCACATGCGCCCAGTCCGCCTGGGCCTGCTGCCCAGGCGGCGTCTCAAAGCGCAGCGTCGCCTTGGCGGAAGCGGTGTGATGGTCCTTGATCTGTATGATAAAGCGCTCCACCACGTCGCAGGAGCCCTCGTAGCCCTGCGCTTGGATCTCCTTGCGCATTCCGCTGAAAGCGGGTTCTGGCACGCTTTTGATGATGGCAGCTCGCTCTCTCAGGGCGCTAGAACCCGGAAACCGGATTATCCCAGGGGGCCCAGCACAATCACCTGCTGCAGAGTGAGATGCTGTCTGACGATCCGTCGCTGACTGCGATCCTCGACAATCCCCTTCCGCCCCTGCTTCCACCGGAGAATTGCTCCTCGGTCGCTCCCTTCGCCGATACGGTGACGGCATTCTATAACCAATATGTAATGATGGCCGGTCTCTCGGCCCGACTGAAAAAGTGCGGCTATACCTGATCCCACGGATTGCCTGCACTTCGTCACTGTGCTATCATTGTGCTATCAAAGTGCTTGTAGTAGGAGGCAATGGGAATGGCGCAGATGCTGGTGCGGGACCTCGATCCGGCCGTAATGGAGAGCCTGCGGGCCCGGGCGCGGCGCAATGGGCGCTCGCTGGAAGCGGAGGCGCGTGCTATCTTCCGGGCTGCCGTCGCGGCCGACGCTTCCGAATCCCTGGCCGACGTGGAGCGCGTTCGTGCCCTGTTCGCGGGGCGGACGTTCGGAGAGAGCACCGCGCTGATACGCGAGGACCGGGAGCGTTGAGCGGTCTGGCGGCGAGCGCCGGCAGGGAACCGCCTGGTCAACCGATTGTAGTGGACGCGAGTGTGGCGGCGAAGTGGTTCCTGCCCGAGGTCCACGCGGAGGCGGCGTTAAGCCTGCTTTCGCCCGACTTCGTGCTGCTGGCCCCGGACCTGCTCTTCCCGGAGGTGGGGAATATCGTCTGGAAGCGAGTACGCGCGGGCGAAATATCGCCGGCGGAAGCGGCAGCCGTCATGCATGTGCTGGGTGGTATTCCAATGGCAATCCATCCGGCCTGGCCCCTGGTCCTCTCATCGCTGGAGATCGCCTGCAGTACGGGGCGGAGCGTGTATGACTGTATGTATCTGGCGCTTGCCGTGCGAGAGGCGGCGCTGCTGGTCACGACAGACGAGCGCTTGGTGAATGCGCTCGCCGGCGGGCCGCTCGCAGGCTACCTGCGCTCGGTGGGAGACAGTTCGTTTCGCCGACCGAGCCAGGCGCGCGAGGACGGGTGAGATGGGGCTGCTCGCTGTGGCGGGACAAGACGAGCGATCAGGATGACAGCCAGGTGAAGGCTCCTGGAAGTGTGACTCTGCCGGTCCTTCTGCGATTGGTGCACACTGGCGAGGGGATTCACGTATTCGCCTCGAAGGATGGCGTGCAGTGGGGCGAGCCGCGCATGTCTCATGAGGCGTCTTTCGGCGCGGACCCGGAGGCGGTTGACAAGCACCGCGACCTGCTGGCCGCGGCGGAGCTGATTTTCATGGATGGGCCGCACGACGGCGCGACGGAGACCGCCATGATGCAGCAGCTCCAGACAGTGGCGTTTGCCTCCCCACCCCTGCTGGTCTTTGACGACATCAAGCTGCCCGCGCTGCTCAAGTTCTGGCGAGATCTCCCCCTTGCCAGGCTGGACATCACCTCGTTCGGCCAGTGGGGGGGCACGGGGCTGGCCGAATGGGCCGGTGGATCCGAGCAGGCCTGATCCGCGTACGGGTTACCAGGGCCCGCGCCTACGGCTCATCGCCTGTCTCCAGTGGCAAGCCGGACCGGCAGTCCGGGCTCGCAAAGGAGATATGCAATGCGGAGATGGACACTGTTCGCGGGTTGGGTGGCCGCAATACTGGGCCTGGCCGGACCGGCCGGGGCCCACATCGATTGGCATAATGGAGCCGCTTACCCGGCGCAGCACACGCGGCCGACCTATCGCGCCGGTGACTGCATCAAATCGATCGGGCACACCGCTTCGCCGACCCCGGACTCAATGAGGCTGAGAGCACGCTGGCGCCGCTCGGCTCCCCGTGACACGCCCTCGGCGCGAGACAGGCTTCCAGCCCGTGACTCCATCGTGCACGGACCCATGGCTCATGGGGTGGTCTTCTTCTGTCCAGAGCAGCCTGAGGCCGCGGTTACCGAGCTCCGTAAGATCAGGGCGGACGGCTTCCGGCTGATCGAGTTCGCCTCATGGTGCTGGACGCTGCCTGCGCCCGGGTCGCAGTTGGAGCGCACCGCCAGCGCCGTGTTGGACTGGTGCGACGGGAACGGGGTCCGCTTCGTGCTGATGCACAACATCCAGTTCGGCTCGCAGGGCGAAGGCGGTGGGCTCGACGATGCGGTGACCGATCCGCTCCGCGCGGAGCGCTTCCTGACTGACTGGCTGCGCGTCCTGCGCGGGCACAGCAGCGTGCACGCCGTAATCCTGGGGAATGAGGTGGGCCCGGTCGCCGGGAGTCAGAAGACGCCGCGCTGGTGGGCTGCCTTCACGGAGGCCATGCGGGCAGCGCACGGCACGATAGAGCGACTGAACGCTGCATGGGGGACGACCTTCACCTCGTTCGAAGCGCTGCAGCTTCCGCTCGCCGGCTCTCCCGGGAGCGTGGATCTGGATGCGTTCGCCACCCGGGTCTTCGGCCACTTCTATGGAACGCTCTTCGACAGGGTGATCCGGCCTGCGCTCGATCCCAACGGTCGCCGCGGCCTCCTGGTCGGGTGTAAGTGCGACGGGAACCCGCTGATCCAGCGCGCCTGCGAATCCTTCAGCATGATTTGCTGGGACGACGTGCTCTCCGACTACCCGCAGTGGCGGCTGAAAGCCCTTGGCGACGTCGCTCGGGCCACGGGCAAGCCGGTCTTCAACGCCGAGCTGCACCTCTACCACGACTCTTACGCCTACGCGCCGTCGGCGGCAAAGTCGCGGTATCGCTACTTCCTCAGCGCCATTAACAACGAATGGCTCACCGCGAGCTTCGCCTGGGGCCAGTGGACCAAGCCCGGCGCGGCTTCCGTCCACGCTGTCACCCCTGGCATCCTCGCCGACCTCGACCGACTGGAGCCGGTCATGCGGCGCTTCACCGCCGAGGCTCGACCCATTCTGCACGTGCTGCTCTGTCGGAACGCGGCCGCAAACGATGAGGAGATGCAGCGCCTCTATAGCCGCATGGCGGGGTTGGGGCTGCAGTGGGAGTATGTGTGTCCCCAGGATCTGCCGCATCTTCGGTCCGGCACGCTGTTCGTTCCCGACCGCACGGGCCTGAGCGCCCCGGAGCTGCAGGCGCTTCTTGCTCTGCCCGGGGGGCTCGCCATCGTTCTGGCTGCGCCGGAGTGAGTCTCGGACGAATACGGGAGGGCACTTCGGGCGGCGCTTCTGCAGGGCCTGGCACGGCGCGCGCGGAAGCGCCCGGGGCTCGCGTCGATTGAGATACCCGAGGCCGAGCGTCTGCCGGCGCTCTACCGCACTCCTGTCGAGGTTCCCTACCTCGCCTGGAGCGGTCAGCGCGGGAACTACACCTACCCCATGGTGTACCCTGCGCTGGAGGCGCGGCGGGTGAGCGTGCACGGCGGCCACCTCGTCGCCGTCATCAACCACGCCACGGGCGGCCCGCCAGTGACCGCGCGCCTTCCGTGGCTGGATCCTAAGCGAGCGCGCGTAACGGAGCTAACGGGAGCAGGCGGGCCACTCGACGGATCGGCCCCGGTTTCGTTCGCGCCGCTGGAGGTCCGGCTCTTCCGATACGACGCCATACGTTAGCAGCAACCGCGCCTGCCAAGGAGCGCCTCCGCCATCTGGGTTCGCGGACAATTCGAAATAGAGCTGCCGGAGCGCGCAGGGCAATTGCGCCCGATTGAAGAATGAGTGGTTGTGAAGGAAGCCATAAGCCAGGGGCTTTCCGAGACGATTCGCGGGGGAGGCGTTACCTATCATGAGAAGAAGTCCGCAGGCAGCGTTCGTCTGCATGGCTGCAGCTGCTGGTCTCTCCCCGGTTCGCCTATCGGCTGAACCGCTATCTTCGCAGCCCTCAGCGAAGTCCGATCTCGCGAAGAACGTCACGTGGACGTACAGATGGAAGCCCGCCGCTGCGGACCCACTGCCGTCAGTGAAGGTCTGCCCGCTTAAGTACGATAAGCGATGGGCCTACAGCGTCGAGATAGACGACGGACCAACCTCCACGGCAGTCATTTCTCAACCCCTGCTCGCGGCGTTTACCTACACCGATGCTCCCCCGGGAAAGCCGGGCGGCAGCGTCAAACCGTTTGTCGGCGGAGCGGCAATCTTCCCACTGCGTATCGATACCGGCAATGACACCTTTCTGACCTGGAAGCAGCTTCAGCTATTGAAACAGAGCGGTTGGTCCGTGCTGAACCACAGCTACTGGCACTCCGGGAATAGCTGGGAGCCCAAAGGCGGACTGACGCCGGCGCAGATTCGAGATGAGCTCTACTGGAGCCAGGCGGTGCTCGCCGGAGAGATAGGCGAGGGGCGAAGTCCTACTCACTTTGTCTATCCCAACGGCTACATGGCTTACGAGCAGTATCTAAAGGCGTTTGGCTTCCACTCCGGTTCGCGTGTCGCCGGGAAGCGAAATCGAGTAGATGGGCCGGTAGACGACTTTCTGGACATGGATCGGAACTACCTGGACGAGAGCGTCTGGAGCAAAAGCGGGGACGCAATGGAGGGAATTCCCTCGTCCCCAGAGGTCGGCTCGAGCATCATCGATTTTACACACGGGATGGAGGCGGGCATTGATTCAGCGAACAACAG
>JBBRJW010000292.1:0-4946 GCA_038218705.1 Chthonomonadales bacterium
AGTGTGAGCCTTTTCTATCAGCGGATTCAGGATCAGATCATCTCGCTCCCGACGCAATTCGGTCCCTCACCTCCGCTTCCACCCAATACTCCCATCAGCACCGTCTATCAGAACGGTAGCGGGGCGAGTGCAGTGGGAGTGGAGCTGGAATCGGAGCTGACAATAGCAAAGGGCGTGCGGCTGAAGGCGAACTACGCATGGCAGGACGTGGAGGATGACCTTGGGACGCGGGTGAGCCTGAGCCCGCAGCACAAGCTCAACATCGGCGTGCAGGCCCGGCTCTCGGACCATGTCGATGCCTACCTCGGAGCCCATTTCATGGGATCGTCGCTCCTCGGCCGCGTTCCCCAAAAAGGAGTGGACGCCTATACTCGCTTCGACGGGCGAATCGCGTATCGCTTCGGATCGATCGCGCGGCCATGGTCCATCGGCGTGGTGGCGACCAATCTGTTTGACGATAGGCACCTGGAGTTTCCAATAGACAACACTCCGGGCTCTCTGCTGCAGACGACTCCGCAGCGCCGCACGATCTACCTGATGCTGACAGGCAAATTATAGGGGCGTGAGCGGTCATCGAGCCGCGACACGCCAACGATCGAAAAGATTCACGCCCCGGCCCTTGACAGGGCCGGGGCGCATCCGTTAGAATAGCGTACATAAGTCTACTAGTGTGTATTGCCTGAGAAGCCGGCGCGCTTCGAGTGGGCCCCATCGCCTGACGGCGGGGAGGACGTTCGAAGCGCGCCGGCTGGCGTTTTGGGGAGGCGAACGATGGCAGGGGCGGCCCTGAGTCTGGAGCTGGACGGCGCTGAGACGCGCATTGCGCGAGCAAGAATGGTGCTGCGCGTGGATGGCCGCGCCTGGGACCCGCTTCGCGGGAGCGCCCTGGTGGAGGGCGTCGCGCGAACCGGCCTGTTGATGCCCGTGGCTGCGACGGATGCCTGGCAGGGGGCAGGCGGACGCCTGGAGCGGTTTGCGAGAGCCGATTATACCCTTGCAAATCCGGATCGATGGCGCGAGCTGAACCGCCGATTCGCAGGTGATCTGTTCCTCGAATCACTCGGAGTGAACGAGGGGGTCACGTATCCTGCCGTCTGGCCCGCCAATCAGCCGTTCGTGCTCTCCTGGTTCTCCTATGGCGCGGGGAGCGAGCGGGTGGTGACGCTGGAGGTTGGACTGGGAACGGGTTCCGAAGCGGAGGTGCGGCTGCGGTTCTGGTCGGACGGCAAGTGCGAAGTCTGGCGAAATGGCGCGATGGTGGGGCAGGGCAACCTGTTCGAGCGGCGCGCCACCAGCCAGTCTGGCCGCGGCGCTTCGGCCCTGACCGCGCGAAGCGACCGCTCGGCGCTTGCCGGGCGACTGGTGGAGGTATGGCTTCTGCCATCGAGGGGACGCGATCTGCTCCTTGCGAGCAACCAGGGCGGAGGCTTCTGCTACACCTTCGCGGAGATCGATCCGGCGGACCGCGCCGCGAACGTGACCGGCGCGGGCACGCTCTTCTGGCACGTTCCAGTTGGCAAGGCGCTGGTGCAGGCTGCGCCTCTCCGCTTTGCCCAGACCGGGACGCTGCTTTCGCGGCCGCTCACCTGGAGGGAAGCGCCCGGTGCTGGCGAGAGCCCGGTTCTCGCGCTCTGGGCCGACGCGCCAGACGGCTCCTCGGCCCACTCACGACTCGTGGAGGAGGATGGCGAGACGCCCTTCGTGCCCGATGGCGTGCGCCGAACCTGCCGTATCGCGGTGGATCTTGCGGGCGACGGAACCGTGACGCCCTGGGTCTATGGCGCTTCGGCCACGATCGTCGAACGCAGAGCGGCCACCCACTCGGCCGATGCCACAGCGCTCGATCCCTGGGTCCGGTCTGCCGAGTTGCAGGTCCCGGAAGCCCCGGCGGGGCTCACCTTCACCGTGATGCTGCGGGATCCTGCCGCCATCGAAGCTGCCGGGGCAGCGCAGCTTCGCACAGTAGGCAACCGCCCTCTGGCCGCGCGCATTGGCGACGTTACGCTTCTTGCGGGAAGGACCCAGCCCGTGGAGCTGATCGATGCACCCGCAGCCGCAGCGCAGTCGCTCACGCTGAGCGTGCGGGACGGGTGCGCTGCGCTGGAGCGCTGCCGCATTATGGATCCGGAGCCCTTCGACGGGATGGAGCTAACGGACGCGCTGACACTGCTGCTCGGGATGGGCGGTGATCCCACTCTCGCCGAGATAGAGCCGATCGACTTCACGCTCCCGCTCGTGGGCCCGACCAGTGATGGCGAGTTCGCGCTGATGCCATCGGTGGGCGACACGCCTCTCGATTGGATTGAGCGGCTGATTCAAGCCTATGCCGGAGATGCTGTGTGGGGTTGGGCGCCCGGATTGGATGGAGCGCGCTTCTGCTTCGCATTGGTGGCGACCCTGAACGGAGCGGCTGCGAAGCGGACGCTCTATGCAGCGGCGGAGGAGGCCAGAGCCGGCGGTGGGGCGCTCTGCCGCGCGCTGCGAACCACGGTTCTGCCGGCCGAAGCGAACGAGGTCTGCGTAACAGGGCGCGACCCTCGGACCGGCCTTCCCATCCGTGCCACCTACCGCGACCGCGTGAGTCAGGACCCAATCCTCGCCCCGGCCGACCGGCCGCCGGGCTGGCAGGGCGAGCCGCTCCGGTACGGCTGGGTCGACCCGGCTCTGCCAGACCTGCCGAGCGTCCGCCGACGTCTGGCCGCGCTGGTTCCGCGCCTCACCCGGGTGCGGAGGCTGGTGGAGTGGTCGAGCGAGCTGCTGCTCGATACGAAGGGCGTGCCGCTCTGGCGCGGCGATTGCGTGGAGCTGGACACCATTGGCAAAGCACGCATCCTGACGCTCGCGTGTCGATTTGAGCTGGAGGCAGAGGGCGCAGCCCACCGCGCTGCGCGCTATACCGCGGAGCTCCTGGAGCCCGAATCGGCATGAACGCCGACCGGCCTCCGGGCGCAAGCGGGCACCGATGGGCACGAGGGAGGAGATGCGATGAGCCTGGGGACCACTCTCGAGAGCCTGCGCCGGGCGCAGGCTATGCGCCGGCTGGTTCAGCGCGAGATTGTGCCGCATCGGCTGGTTGCGCCGGAGGATCGGTGGCATGAGCTTCCTCCGCAGGTCGATGAGGAGCAGGTGATGGGGCCGGACGGCAAGCTTACGCCAGTGGCCGGAGGCAGCGCATGATCTGGCGCACAGGGCGCGAGGCGGAGGTTACGTTCTCGGGAGAGCTGGCGGGCAGCGTCTCCTACCTCTGGGCAGGGCCAGGCCGGCGAGCGCAGCAGATCCACGGCTTCGCGCGGCTCACGCTGGGCAGCGCACTCTTTGGCTTCCAGTTCGACTGCAACCCGCCCAGCGTGCCGGCCGGACTGCCCGGTCCGCCGACGATGGTCTGCCCGCCAACCGATACGCAGCCCTCACCGGTGGCGAGCGGCTACACGCTTCTCGGCTCAGCGTGGGTGGTGGGAGCTTCCGATCAGAAGGTGGTCTATCACTACGTCTGCCCGGTGGGGAGCGCAGAGTGCCGCTTCGATGGCGGCGACTGGTCGGCGACGCTTCAGACGGAGGAGTGTGTCGAGGTTACGGAGGATGCCATGCCGGAGGCGAGCTTCGCGGGCGGCACAGTCGATCCGCCGCCAGTTACGCACGCGCGCCTCTTCCTGCGGGTGAAGGCCGGGAGCGAGATGCGCTGCCGCTTCCAGACGGCCGGTCTTTCATGCGAGGCGGTGGCTGCCTCAACCGGCTCCCCGGAGCTCGACTGGCGCCTCGGGTTCTCGGCGCATCTGGATCAGACCGGAGCGGGGACGGGGTCGCTGAGCGCGCCGCTCCCGCGGGTGAGCGTGGCCGGATCGATCGAAGAGTATTGTGGCGTGCAGGGGATTCGCGTGGAGGCGACGGATCCGGTGGGAGGCGGCACGGGCATGCTCGATGGCGCAGCCGGAGTGGCGCTGGCCGCAGGCGGGGCGGGCGGCATCGCGGTCGATCTCGCTGTCACGCTGGCTCCCCGGCGTCTTGCCTCCCTGGCGGGGATCGTCCGTGCCCAGGCTGAGCCCTACCCGGACCCGCTCGCGGTACGCGTCTCTGGCGCTCCGGGATATCCCGACGGCGAGCTGGTGGGCGTTAGTGGCGGGGCATGGTCCGCGTCGATCGTGCAGACGCGCGGCACGGCCACTGGCGCGGTAACCGGAGTGGCCCAGACCTGGCCCTGCCCGCCGGTGAGCTGGAACGACTGGACACCGATCTCTGCGGCGATTACGCGTGAGTCGCTCACGGCGGCGGGCGAGGATCCGGACCTGACACGCCTGCAGGCGCTCGGATGGCGCTGGGCCGCGATCCGCGTTTCGCAGGCCGCGCGCGTGGACCTGAGCGGCGCACTCGACCCCGCCGACTGGGGCGCCGACGCCGGGACGCTGCTTGCGCCTGGCCTCCGGCTGACTGCCGGGCCAGACGGGGGCTCTGCCTGGAGCGCGCTGCCGCATTCGCCGCCTGCGCTTCTGGGAGCGCGCTGGCTCGGCGCATCGTTCGCGGGCTACCGGTACCTGCGCCTGGCGATGAGTGGGGTTAGTGGGCCGATTACGGTCACGATCGGTCGCAAGTCGTGGATCGGTTCGCTGGCCGGCGGCCTCCTGGAGCTCGATCTGCTCGCGCCAACGAGCGATTCCGCCGCCAGGGACGCTCAGGATTCAGGGTGGCCGCTGCTGGCTTCGGGCACTCCTGTGCGGTTCACAGTGGCGGATGGGCCCCGATGGGGCGTGAGCAGCGTAACGCGAGTGGCGATCGCGCTCCCGCCTCGGGCCGACGTGCTGCTGAGCGGAATCGAGCTGGCCCGGAAGCAAGCTGCACGGCTCACCTGCATGCCGGTTTTCAAAGGCTGGCGGCTCGCGTTTCCGCCGGTCGATGTGAGCGGCGCGCCCACTTCCACCTCCACCTACTATCGGCGGGCGTTCGATTTCGAC
>JBBRJW010000293.1:0-4935 GCA_038218705.1 Chthonomonadales bacterium
ACTCTGATTTCCGGCTGCCCCCGGCGCGCGCTGGGTGGGCACCGAGTAACCGTAGATCACTCGTGGGCTCGACGGATCGCCGAAGAAGGCCTGGAACTCAGGCGACGTCGTCACATAGACCGCGCTCCCGACCCACCGCCAATTCAGCTTGAGCGGCGGGCACAGAACGTTCAGCGCTTCTGGCAGCGGCCGGGGAGAGAGCGACAACCTCACGGTGAACTTATCCCCGGCCGGCACAAACGGATCGACCAGAACAGGAACTTTCACCTGTCGGCCGAGATCCTGCAGCACTCCGACAACGGGCTCCTGGCGGCCAGCCGAGTTGTAATAGACGAAGTTATTCTGAACGAGAAAGGCTCTGTAGGTGCTGTTCGTCAGGGCATTCCCGCTCGTGACGCCATTTTGAAACAGCATCTGAAGCTGCGCGGGATCTACATAGTCCGTGCCCAGATGCCAATTATCACCGTGTGCCGGCGGCGACGGTTCTTTGCCACTGTTCCCCTTCTGGGCTGAATTTGCCGGCGAGGTCACTCCGTTCCGAATGGAATCCAGCCTGTCACCGGGCGGAGTGATAGCACGCGTCGCTGCTTTCGCAACTGACCCGCCGAAACCCGATGCGGCCCCGCCTACCTCCCGCTGCACATCCGGGCGATCCCCGTACGACCCCGCTGCGTCTCTTGCGGCCAATCCGGATGCGCTGTTCGCTGCGCCGAACGCCGCAACAGGGCCACCAGAGCGCGCCTGATCCGGTGCGAGCCGGGTCCTTCCCACTGCCAGCGAGTCACTCGATTGCGACTGCTGATACCCCCCACGCGGTAGATCCAGACCGAGGGTCTGCAGCTGCTTCCGAAGGTCCGCATTCAGTAAGCTCAAGCGCGAGAACGAGGCTCGGATTGCATCGGTATCTTGTTCGACGCGATAGATGCCTCGCGCATCCTTGTGATACCGGAGAAATGCCTGGCGACAGACCGCGTCCAGGGCGACCTCCATCGGCTGTGCCGTGATCCGCAGGGTTACCTGCCCGACTACGTTAACGTCCGGTGCGAATTGCAGACGAGCCTGGTCGAAGAGCGCCTTCAAGAGCGACTGGACATCGGCATGCTCCGCATCGACCGAGAAGCGATTATTTGCGGCGATCACCTGCAGCTTGCCGCCGGAAGTCACGGGAGCAGACGCGGGTGATTCGGCGGGCTGCGCGGCGCGAGCAGGCGCGCTGCCTGCCAGAACGCCGGCGAGTATAGCGGTACGAATAACAATCGAGAAGAGCCTGGAGCTCATAGTTGGTTTCCTTTATGCCGCTGAACGCGGCTGCCCCGCTATGGATGCGGCGCATCGCCCTGCGCATCAATAGAAATCGCGCTCCCGCCGTCGGAGTCCTCAACGTAATTGGCGACTCGGGTGACCGTTTCGAAGCCGCGGTCGTCGTCCCGGGCCTCCATGCTCACCCCGCTGTCGAGCGCCACCGGCTCCATCTCAGCGTCGACTGGCGAGCGTTTCTCAAGCTCGTCAAGACTGGCCAATGATCTGACCGTTAGTGCGGCTTTGAAATTCAGGCTTTGGGACAGGTCAAAGTCAGTTTGCCTATCCTCCAGGGTTGCGGGCGAGCGGCGACTTCTCAGGAAACCCAGACGCCCGTGGGCTTCTGCCTCCGCGAAGAGGGATCCCGCGGAGTCCTGGAAGTGCTCACTTTCAGCCTCAGCGGCGCGGCTGTGCCCGGCCACCGCGACGTCCAGGCCCTTCTCAGCCCTCCGGTCCGAAGCCGCGACGGCAGCCTTTTCTGGCAGTACCAAGTTCGAATCCTCAAGTGGGACGCGAGCAGGAGAATCGGTCAACACCCTTGCATGCGGAGCCATGCGCACCACGTCAGAGGTGGAGTGGCGGCGCGTCCGGCGTGAGATCGAGGCGGGCGGCGTATTCACCGGCGCGTGCGCCGTCACCCGCGCCTCGGCGGCAAGCGCGTCGCCGCTCAAAACATGGTCCGGCGCGCCCGCACGCGTCCTCACGATGTCCGCCGCCGGCCCATTTGCCGGCATCCTAAGGCCGTCCGGCGCAAGCCATCCGCCACGAACGGCAAGGAGTGCGAGCACGGCGGCCGCAAGGGCCGGGGCGAGCACCGACCGGAATTGCTGCCTGGGCCGCTCGGCCGCCGCGAGGCGGGCGTGAAAGCCGGGCAGAAGGTTGCCCGACACCGGAAGGTCGCGGGAGATGCGAAGAAGCGCCGCATCGGCATCCTGAAGACGGCGCGCATGCATGGCGCAGCCGGGACAGGTGGCTAGATGACGATCAACGGCCGTCGACACCTCGGGCCTCAGCTCGCCGTCGAAGTATGCCGGAAGCTGCTCTTCCACTCGCCTGCAGGAGAGTCCGTTATCTATCCCCATTTCAGCGCCTGCCTTCCGCCGAGCCGCGCGATTCCTGCGCGTGACACTCTTGCCCATCCGCGATTACATATTGGTCTTTGAATGCGTTCCGTGCCCGGAAGAGCCTCACTTTTGCCGCAGCAACGCTGCAGCCGAGAGTCTCGGCAATCTCCTCGGTAGAGAGGTCCTGATAGTAGCGCAAGACGAGGATCTGACGGTGCTTGACTGAGCAGCGCATCAGGATCTCCTGTATTCTCTTCTGTTCCGCGCCACGGGCAAAAACCTGGTCGGGCTCCTCGCTCCGCTCGGCCGGCCGCTCGAATGCCTGCGGGCTCTCAAGCAGTGAGAGGAATCGCCAGCGTCGTGCGCCGCGCGTGGCATCAACGCCACGATTAACGGCGATTCGGTAGAGCCAGGTGGCAAATCTCGAGCCCTGTCGGAACCCACCCAGTGAGCGATACACCTGCATAAACACGTCCTGTGTCAGGTCTCGCGATTCCTCCGCGCTGCCCACGATCCCGTAGAGAATGCGGTAGACGTAGTCCTGGTATCGCTCGAAAAGGGCATCGAACGCCGCGGTTTCGCCCCGTTGAAAGCGGGCTACGAGCTGGCTATCCTCATCGGCTGTCAGCGTCCGCTCTCTGTTCATCGGTGCGTTCCAAGCAGGCGCCAAAGCTTCACTACTGGCCATGGACCCTCAACCGCAGCGGGCCCCTGCCCGACCGCGTCCGCCCGGTAATCTCTCTCTCGCCCGTTAGACGCATCGCGATCGCTCAGGGTTACAGCCAGCCTGCGGCGAGCCAACAGGCCGCAAAGCAGCGGCGGCGAGCAGCCATTGAGGCCCTCGCCGCTCACTCTTCCTCGTCCCCATTTGTCTCTCGCGCCGGAGGAGGCGTAATGATGGGCGCCGGGCCAATCTGCCTGGGAGCAGAACGTGGCATCGGCTCGGGCAGAAGGCCCACGCGCCGCGACGCCGGGAGCTTCGGCTTCAACCTGTCCAGTCAAGGAAACTTTCCGCCCGTCTGCGTCAGGTACTCACGCACCCGGCGCTCAATCTCATCCGCGCGCTCCTCCATCGCGTCGCGCTCGCACTGCAAGACCTCGAGCCGCTGCAGCAGATCGAGGATCACCTCCACGCCTGCCAGGTTCACGCCCATATCCTGCGTCAGGCGGCGTATCTGTCTCAGCCGCTCCACATCCGCCTCGGAGTAGAGGCGGTTCTTGTTCCGGCGCTGAGGCGTTACAAGCCCGAGCCTCTCATAGAGCCGGATCGTCTGCGCATGCATCTGGGTAAGGTTAACGACAATACCGATCATGTAGACAGGTTCGTCGCGCTCGTGCGTGGACATAGGACCCTACCTTCCGCCGGTGCGAATAGAGTCATTTCGAAGCCGCGCTAGCTGCTCCAGCAGGGCTCTCTCTTCGGCCGTCAAATCCTTGGGAACACCGATTTTCACTCGGGCATAGGCGTCGCCCGCGTTGCGGCTCTGCAGCGCAGGGAGACCCTGGCCAGCAAGACGCATCTTCTGCCCGGTCTGAATTCCTGGCGGAATCACAATTTGCCGCTTCTGGCCACCCAGGGTCGCGATGGTGACCTCTCCGCCCAGCGCAGCCACCGTGTATGGCACCGCAACATCAAATAGAAGGTCTTGCCCCTCCCGCTCGAAGACCGCGTGGCGCAAGACCTTGATCTCCGCAAAGAGGTCCTGGCGAGTTCCGTTGGCTTCCGCCGCACCCTGGCCGGCCAGCCGGATCTTGACTCCCTCCCACGCACCAGCAGGTATATTGAAGTTCACAGGCCGCTGGCTGTGAACGGTGCCCTGACCACCGCAGCGAGGGCACACCGCTCCCCGGAGGTCGAAACGGCCGCTGGGATCGCGCTTCTGGCCCATGCCGCCACAATCCGGGCACGCCTCCTCCACCGTAACTGTCAGTTTGCGCGAGGTCCCGGTCATAGCCTCCTCCAGGGAGATCTCGACCAACACCGGAGGATTATCCGGCTGCTGCGGCGCTTTGGCGCGACGGGCCTGCTTTCCCCCACCAAAGAGGCTGTGAAAGAAATCCTCCATGTCAACGCCGCCACTGCCTGGACCACCAGGGCTGTTGAAGTTGATATCGGTATACGGGCCTGGACCGCCGCCAGGGAACCCTGGCCCTCCCGAGGGGGCCTGCTGCCAGCTCTCGCCGCCCTGATCGTACTTCCGCCGCTTTCCGTCATCCGAAAGCACGTCGTACGCCTCTTGAATCTCCTTGAAGTGATCCTCTGCCCGCTTATTCCCTGGATTCAGGTCAGGGTGATGTTTGCGCGCCAGCTTGCGATGGGCTTTCTTAATCTCCTCTTCGGAGGCTGTCTTCGCCACCCCAAGGATCTTATAGTAGTCATTGCCGTTCACGCTCGATCACCCCCTGAGTGTTACTTCTGATCCGGGCTCTCGCCGAGTGGCGAGAGCCCGGTTTGTTGGCGGCGGAGCGCTCGCCAGCTAAGGCATCCGGCCCGAACTAGCCAGCGCTGACGAGAACCTTCTTGGGCTTGGAGATCTCAGCCTTGGGCAGCTTAAGCTCGAGAATTCCATTC
>JBBRJW010000294.1:0-4934 GCA_038218705.1 Chthonomonadales bacterium
CCCAATTCAAACAGGCGCTTACTGCTATATTTTACTCTGGAGCGGGATGCAGATGACCGTGCCGGGCACTTTACGGAAGTGGGAAGGCGGGCGCGACGGGAGCATCCTTCGGGAACGCGACGCGCGGCCCGGCACTCTTCACGTCGAAGGGCTGGAACCCGATCTTCGCGGCCGATGACCCGGGCTTGAGGGTGAAGTCTCCGTGCTCGGGATCTGCGAATTTCGGGTCGGCGACGATGGATCCCTCATCCTGTTTGCGAGCCTGCTGCCAAGCAGCGAGCTTCAGGCCGCCCGGGAACAGCACGTCTCCGCCTGCGTTCCAGTAGAGGTTGCGCTTCAGGGCGAACTGGCTGCCGTTCCAGTTGGAGCCGAGCAGCGGGCGGTTGTTGTAGTAGAGGATATTGCCTTCCGCAGTGAATGCCAGGTGATCCTCTTCGCGAGTGCGCATGAGCTGCGCCTCCCGCCCGAGCGCAAAAATGTTGTTTCGCACCACGTTCTTTTCGCCGTAGTGCTGGTGGAAGGGAGCGCTCTTGGTGTCGTAAACCAGGTTGTCGTAGGCCACCACACCGGTGCTGCCTTCATCGAAGTAGATGCCCCATCCGCCGTAGTCGTTCGAATTGATGTCGGAGAGCACGTTGTGGTGGATCGTCATGCCAGGTGACACGCCGAGATTGTAAATTCCGCCCATGTCTGAGAGCAGCTTCTGGCCGATCTTATGGATGCGGTTGTAGCTGATCTCGTTGTGGTGAGAGGCGCTCGCCGCGTAGCCCCAGGTCCAGCCGACCGAGATACCGGTGTAGTAGAGGTCGGCAATCTCGTTATGCGTAATCGTGTTGTAGGGCGACTGTCCGATCCAGACGCCGATGGCGGCAGGATGCACTCGCCCGGAATGCACAATCCTGCAATCCGAGACCGTGTTGTGCGACGTAAGGGTGGCTTCATCGGTCACTACACCCGCGATGCCGATCTTCACTCCACCGGCTCCCAGATCCGTCATGAGACACCGGCTGACCGTGTTGCGCTGACAGTTCGCTCCTATCTCTACGCCCCAATTTCCCGTGTTTCGGATTGTGTCCGCGTCGAGCGAAGTATCATGGCTCCCCTCAAAGTAGATTGCAGCGGGGATATTCATCTCGGCCTGGTAGAAGGAGTTGCCCTGCGGGGGCGTGTTCCAGGATGCGTGCGCGAACGTGATTCCGCGCACCGTAATGTGACTCGCGCCAGCGAACTCAACCAGCCGGTCCAGCAGCGGCGCGATGACTTCGGTGGATGCAGGCTTCTCGCCGGCCATCGGGATGTAGGTGAGCTCGCCGCTGTGCCGATCGAGGTACCACTCTCCGGGCTCCGAGAGTCCCTCCTTCACATTCTCCACAAGGTAGCGTGCGCCGCTTCTTATCTCCTCGTAGAATGCTGCAGCGATCGTCGGGCCGGTTGTGGTTACCAGATGCGCGGCCGAATCGATGTTTGCAATGCGGAGGCGGCTCATCGCCCAGATGTGGATAGGCAGCACCTCGACATCGCTCAGGTTCTGCCAGGAGGCGTTCAGATCGCCATCTCGGAAACCAAATCGATCGAAACCCTTCCCTGCGTTCGCCGGGGTCGACGAGCCCGCCGTTGTAACGTTGTAGGTGCCCTGCTTTGGCAGCCGCGGGCGACATCGGCGGGATCCATTCACATAGAGCTGGCCAAAGTTCCATGCGCCGCTCGCAACGCTCGGAAGCGTCACCTGCCAGCGCCCCTCCGCGCCGACCTGCCAGCCCGAGACCCGCCGGCCACCGCTGAGGACGGGGACTTCGCCCGGGTACGCCGCCCAGGTCACCTCCGCCTTCGCGCTTCCAGAATCCGCACCGCCGAAGTGGAGCGTGGCCAGAAGGGGGTAGAGGCCGCCACGAATCAGCACGGTCACCGGGCGATCAGGATGGGCCGCTCGAGCCGCTCGCACTGCCTCCTGCGCCCTGGCGGGCGAAGCAAACGGGCCGTCCTTGCGCGCCCGATTTGGCGCAGCCAGCTTGCCGCTCCAGGCATCGCTGCCGTTGTTCGCCACGTAGAAATCCGCTCGCGGCGCAGCGCTCGCAGCGAGTGTGCCCATCGCTCCAATCGCCGCGCCGATCATAACTGCAAGTCCAGATAGTCTCATTATCATAAGAAGCTCCCCATGAGACAGGCTCCCCTATCTCAACTCAACCCCGCATCTAGCGAACTGATAGCCTGGTAAAGCGCCCTCATAGCCCGGAGCAACCCTTACCCATCGAGCTCCGCTCGCGAAAGAGCCGGCTTAAGGGTCCAGCACTGGAGGCGCGTCTGCTCCAGAATCTTCGACAGGTCCATGTCAAGCGGGTGAATGCACCACTCCGGCAGCGTCCGGGCAACCTCTTGGGCCACCGCCTCCGCCTCCGCCGGGTAGCGCGCCGCCGACGGCGCGGTAACGGGCTCGAGGCCGAGCATCGCTCCTGCCAGCGCAACCATGTACGCGCCGATGCCGACCTTCTGCCCGCCAACCCGAACGGCCGGCGGAAGGTACCCGGACTTCGCAGCGGCCAGCACTCCCGCGGCCGCGACCCGCACTTCGGCCGAGTTGAGGGTCGCAACTCCCGAGCCGGGCGGCATTGAGAGCGGCCCGTAAACAAAATGGCGCGGGTAGCGCCCCTTCGGGGTTGTGGCGGCCTCGCATAGCGCCATCAGAATCTCGGCCGCGCTGAGGCGATCGGTGAAGAGCACGCGCTGCTCCTGCTCGATGCGGATCGCGATCTCCTTCAGGTCGGCGTGAGTGACGAACGGCGTCTGGCCATCATGCCGCTGGATCAACTCTCCCCAACCGATCACTTCGAGTCGGTCATCCGCCGCGATCAGCTCGCAGAGGCGGCGGAAGTTGCCCTTGATCACCGGCGTCAGTTCCGGCGGATGAAGCGGCGCCGGTTTCCACTCCTCGCGGGGCGGGTTCGCGCCGGCAGTGAAGTTGACGGCATCCCAGAAGTCGGTCGAGACGGTGCGCGTAGGGTGGCACATAAAGAATGTGACCCAGTCGGCGCTCGGCCGCGCGCCAGCACAGAAGCCATCGAGCCCCTTCTTCAGGTGGTCGATCGCGTCATCCATCAGCCGGTTGTCATAGAATGTGCAGTCGAATCCGGTGAATGGCGCTGTTGGAAAGTAGTTCAGCCCTCCCGCAAACCAGCAGACCGGGTGACCGGGCAGACCGACCTGTGAATACATATAGGCGCGGCCCATTCGCCCCATCAGGCCGCTGATCTGCGGCGCCCAGCTATTGCCGGTCCGCGCCCAGCCGATCAAAGGCCTGCCAATGATGCGCTCGGTATCGATCCAGCCCTGCCGGTCCCACTCCCAGAGTGCCTCCATGCCCTCGCGAAAGTCCTTATCCAGGCAGATCTCGACCGTCGTCGGGTGAACCGAGTGCCACGTAGAGTGGAAGGAGATGTGATGGCGCTTCAGGGCCTCGATGACATCCTGTCGGCCGCGCTGCTCCCACAGGCGCGCCTTCTCGCCCACAACGTTGAACGTGCCGGTCAGGCCATGTTCGGTGAGCATCTCGGCCATCCAGAGCACGGCATCATCCGTGGCTGGCTCGATTAAGTCCTCGACATCGAAACAGAGCACCGTGGGGACCCGCACCGATACTGTTCGTCCTGGCTGCGCCATCAGTTCTCGCTCCCTTCCCGCTCGAACTCGCTTACGCTCCTATTCGACACGGCCATGCTCGCTTCCTCCGCCCTTCGCACGCCTCCGCCCCGGCAGGGAATCGGGCCGCGAACCTCGAACGTAGGCCTGCGTATTGAACCGAAATTCTGCAGCACAGGAGAGCCTTCGCACATGACGACCCTCGTTGAACCGGCCGCGCGCACTCGCACAGCCACAGATATCGGTCCCCTGGGACGCGACCGCCTTCCGATCAGCCGACTCGGCCTGGGTACCGGCAGCGACAGCGGCAATGACCAGCGAGCTCTTGGCCGCGAGGCTTTTACCCGTCTGGTGCACTACGCTTACGAGCGCGGAATCCGGTACATCGACACGGCGGACGGCTACCGAATACACGACTGGGTCCGGGATGCGATTGCTGGCCTGCCGCGCGAGGAGCTATTTCTTCAGACGAAGATGCCGTGGGACAATCCCACTCCTCCGGAGAAGCCGCTTGAAGTGCTGGAGCGCTACCTGAAGGAGCTCGGGGTCGAGTATATCGACAGCCTTCTGATCCACTGCACCACGAACTCCACCTGGCCGACTGACCTTCGCCCTATGATGGATGCCTTCGCCGACGCAAAACAGCGCGGCCTGATCCGGGCGCACGGCGTCTCCTGCCATGGCCTCCCCGCCCTGCGCGCCGCTGAGGGCGTGGAGTGGATCGACATTCAGCTCGCGCGTGTCAACCCTCAGGGTCGTCACTGCGACGGGCTTACGGGCCGGTATAACGAGGCGGGTATCCCGGATGAATCGCTGCCGATCATCGAGCGAATGCACGAGGACGGCCGGGGCGTGATCGCAATGAAGCTGATCGGCAGCGGCGAGTTCAAGAGCCTCCAAGAGCGAGAGCTCGCCGTGCGGCATGCGATGCAGTGCGGGTATGTGGACGCCGTGGTTATCGGCTTCACGGAGCTCGCGCACGTAGACGAGGCGATCAACCTGATGAACAGCGCGCTCGCCGATTAGCAGGCGTCGCGGTACTCCCCGGGAGGGGCCAGGAAGCTGGCCCCCGCGGACACGAAGCTCAGGGGCCAACCGGCTCTCGGAGGCCCGTTTTGGCCCCAGATCGCTCTTGCACGGGCGAAAGCTGCTGTGGTATACTGTGCCAGTTCCAATCGGGCGATTGGCTCAGTGGTAGAGCGCTTCGTTCACACCGAAGAGGTCACTGGTTCGAATCCAGTATCGCCCATGGCTTACCCCAAAAGTTAGCCGTTTTGATTTTGATAAAGTCCTTTCGTTTT
>JBBRJW010000295.1:0-4918 GCA_038218705.1 Chthonomonadales bacterium
ACGGAAGGCGTCCAGAGCTGCCATGTCCTCCCCTATCTTTGAAGCCCATGCAATAGGCGTCTCCCTCGACGTGCCCGATATCGAAATCGAGCCCGGCGGGGTCGTTCAGCTCCTCGTTACGATGGCGAATCGGCAGGATGCGCCCGACCGGTTATCTCTGGAAATCGAAGGCGTCGATGTGGAGTGGTACGCCATCCCGGTCCCGGCGGTCAACATGTCCGCCATGTCGGAATCGGTTGGCCGGGTGCTCTTCAAGGTAGCGCGTTCCAGCGAAAACCGGGCAGGCTCCTATCCGTTTCTCGTCCGCGTTCAGGCCATGGAGACGGGCGAAGTGGGCGTTGCTCAGGCCACGCTAACAGTGAAGCCGTTCAAGGGGCTGCAGGCCGAGATCTCGCCCAAGCGCGGGGTCGCCACATTCTTTCACCCTCTCAACGATTTTGAGGTCGCAGTCACCAATGTGGGCAACGGTGACGAGACGCTTGACCTGTACGCCAGCGATCCCGACGATGGCTGCGCTTACGAGTTCGACACCGACCGTATAACGCTGAAGGCCGGCCAGACCGAGGTGGTTCCGCTGGCCCTCCGGCCAAAGACATCCTCTATGCTTGGCAGTGTTCGCCTCTTCGGCTTCACGGTAACGGCTCGCTCCGTGGACGATTCTTACGTCTCGGCGAATGTGAACGGCCAGGTAGAAAAGCGGGCCCTCATTTCGCCGCTGCTCGGTATATTCCTGCTGCTCCTGCTATTTGCCGCAGCCACCGTCTACTGGCTCCGGCCCCAACCGGTTCTTCCCCCTGCCATCAACGCGTTCACAGCGGTTCCCTCCTCGACGGTAGAGGGTGGCGATGTCACGCTTTCGTGGGACGTTCAGAATGCCAGACAGATCATTATCCGGAAGCACGTTCGCCGGAGTGGCGCGGATGGCGAGGATATGAACGATCCAGGTGAGCAGCGACAGGATGTCGGTAGAGTAACGGTGCGCCCCGAGCCGCCCATCACGATCTATACACTGGTTCTGCGCGGAAAAGGCAATCAGAAGGACATCACCCGAAGTATCAAGGTAGACGTTGCCCCTCGACCCGTCGAGCCCCCGCCCGTTATCAAGAGCTTCGTCGCCGACCCATCGGTCGTGCATATCGGCGAATCGGTCCAGCTGGGTTGGAGCGGTGAGCACTACACCTCGGCCATCATCGACCCTGGCAATCTCACTCTGAGCGCCTTCCAGAAGAGCCAGTCTGTAACGCCAGACGCCGATAAAGTCTACACGCTGCGCGCAGTGGGTGCCAATAACAAGACCGTCGAGCGGCGCGTCACGGTTCATGTCGTACCGCGAGATCAGGCCATCGGCGTAATCGACCACTTCGAGGTGAAGCCATCCACCATCTATATCGGGGATAAGGCGCACCTGCGGTGGCGCGCCCACCTCGCCAAGAGCGCGCACATCGCTTCAGACACCGGGTCGGTCAACAGCGACGTACCCACCACAGGGAATCTGGACATCGTAATCGATGGACCAACCACTTTTACCCTCACGGTCTCAGATAGCGTGGGACTGCAGTCTGCCCCGAAGCAGATCACCGTTAAATCGGAGGCCCGTCCCATACCCGCTGCGCCCGAGCCTGCGCCACCCGGGCAGCCCGGTACACCCGGCCCGACAACGCCAGGGGCTGGCGCACCACAGTAAACACTACCGAGGAGAGCGACTGATGCCTGAGTTTACGGCGAATGATTTTCCACGTCTGGTGACGTTGTTTGTGCCCGAAACGGTCAGCGCGCTTGCGTTCTCCCCCAATGGAGAAGTGCTCGCGGTCTCCGCAGGAGACAAAGTACACATCTATCGAATCCCCGATAAGCTCCGGGCGGCGGCACGACAGGCCGCAGCGGATTCAGTCGTTCGGTAAACCGCGGCTGCGAACGGGATGGCGGAAATCAGGAAGCGCCCTGAGTCGGCTCCAGCTGGCTCGGGGCGCTTCCGTTGGTATCTTCGACCGGTCAGATCAGCCTCGTCGGCCCCAGACCTGCGCAAGAAGGCTCTCGAGGAAGAGCAGCGGGACAATCAGCCAGATGAGCGGCCGCCAGACCTCCGCCCCATATCGTGCGCGATTGATGGAAGCGAGCATCTGCGAGGGCGTATGCGCGACAACCAGCCTGCCTGAAGGGAACCCTGCCGCCTCGGCCGCCGGGCCCGGGTCCGTATAGGTGAGGTTCGACTCACCCGTTGGCAGCCCTACTGCGAACGAATCGGTCCGATTGGAGCCCACTACACTCAGCCGGTAAACACCAGCTTGCCCGGTTGAGCTATACGTAAACGTGACCCCCTGTGAACCCACGACGCTATTCTGAGAGACCGTCTTGTTGTCCGGCGTGGTTACGCGCACCGGTTTGTTCGCATCGGTAAGCAGAAGCGATACGAAGAAGGGACTCTCTTGCTTCAAGTTGCGATGCGAGGTCGCGCCTTCTCCCAGATACGATAGGAGCTGATAGACCAGAGGAACGAAGACCGGTTTGAGCGAGAGCTGATTCCATGCTCCACCCATTGGGGAAGCGCCGATGATGACCTTGCCGAGACCCACTTCGCGCTCGACAAAGGCTGGGTCTCCATTGCTAAACCGCAAAATTACCCGGGTGGCATTGGCGTTCGTCTCGTCCGCGATCGGCTCAAGCGGATAGTAGGCCGTGAACCGGGGGCTCGCGAGGTTCATGACCGATGTGTCCCGGAATATGCCGAGCGCCGCGTGGTTCGCAGGGATCGTATCCGGATGCAGCGTTATCGAGTTCTCATCCGGCAGTGTGCGCCGCGCGCCGATCCGTGCAGGAAGCAATCCGGAAGTCTCCAGGTCCGCGCTCACTCGCCGCGGGTCCGTTTCGGCCCCCGGCAGCAGCAGCACGCCTCCGCCAGAGCGCACAAACTCACTCAGCACGGCGCGATCGTTCGGGGAGAGACCAGAGACCCCGGTGATCACGATCGCGTCGTAATCGTGAAGGTTCAGACTCCCGAAGCTCTGGCCGTTGTGCAGCTTCGGAGAGAGGCTGGCGGCCGCATCGTTTGGCGCCATTGCCGTCAGCAGGTAGAGCGATTCGCTCCGTGTCGAGTCGGCCATCGGGTGCGTATCCTGGAGCAGAATACGTATTCGGTCGCGGCACCGCACCACGAAAGACGCGCTGTTATCGCGCACGAGGCCGTCGGCATGCTTTGCGTCGGCGAGCTCGATGCGACCCACGTGCGCTCCGGCAGTGTTAAAGAGCGGCATAAACTGCACCATTGCGCTGCCGTTTGCGGGAACGGAGGTGCGGGTCGCGCCAGCTGGCTTGCCGTCGATCAGCAGGTTGACCGCCACGTCGTTGCGCGGCCGGCTTCCGGAGTTAACCACGCGGGTTTCGATGCGGGTTGGCAGGTGCGGGGTGACCAGCTCGCGCCCGACGATCGGCGTCTGGATTGCGAGATTCTCCCGATCCGAAGTTCCGGGGCCAACAGAAGTCCAGGTCAGTCGAGCATCCTTTCCGAGCGCCCCCCAGATAACACGTGCGGAATCCTTATGGCTCTCAGTCCACGCCGCCTCCTGGTCGTCTGAAAGCCAGTAGACCTCCTTGACCGGGTTCTTCGACGCATTGAGCAGCCTGGATACCGCTTGAGCGCCTGCCAGGTAATCGGTGGCCCGATCGGCGACTTTTGCCGCGAGAATTCGCTGTCGGACAAGCTTCAGATCGTAACTCGGCGCACCAACAAGCGCCTCCGGCTTATCCGAAAGCAGCACCACGGAAACGGCGTCTCCCTGCTTCAGCACGTGCGTTACAATATCATCGGCCGCCAGCTGAGCCCGTTCAAAGCTCGTCTTGCCGTCGGTACCCGCGTACTCCATGCTGTATGAATTATCGAGCACGATCACCGCGTAGACCCGCGTATTGTTGGAAAGCAGTGGAATACCGAGCGCACGGAGAACTGGACGGGCGAAAGCGAGCACCGCGAGCGCCACGATCAGCATTCGCAGCGTCAGGAGGATCAGCTCCTCAATCCGCAGCCGACGCTTCTGCTTCTTCTGCGACTGACGCAGAAACTCCATCGCGGCCCAGTGGATCACCACGAGCTTGCGCCGCCGGATCAGGTGGATGATGAGCGGGATGCCGGCCAGAGCCAGCGCACTCAAGAATGCGGGATTTAGGAAGGCCATGTTATTCCGGTCTGGGTGATCAGCCTCGGCTCGATCGGTTCGCCAGGTAGTTAGAGAGTGCGGTCTCGACAGGCTGGTTGGTTACAAACTGATGATAGTCGATGCCGAGGTCGCGGCAGCCCCGCTTCAGGCGCTCAACAAACTCCTCGATCGCGCGCAGGTACTCGCGGCGAAGAGAGTTAGGCTCGGCCGTCAGCGGCTCCTCGCCCTCCATCCCCTCGAAGATCGCCGTCTCCTTGAATGGAAACGAGAGCTCGTCTGCGTCGAGGACATGGAATATGAGCACCTCGTGCTTGCGGTGTCGAAAGTGCTGCAGGCCTCGCAAAACCGATTCCACGTCACCGAAGAGGTCGCTGAGAATAATGATCATCCCGCGGCGTTTCACACGCTCCGCCAGGTCGTGAAACGTGTCGCCCAGGTCGGTCTTCGGCTGGTTATCGGCGCGGCCCAGAGTCTCGAGCAACACCTTCATATGCGCGGAGGTTGATGCGGGCGGAATGAACTGGCGCACACCCTCATCGAAGGTCGCAAGCCCCACGGTATCGCGCTGCTTCAGAAGCAGAGAAGCGATCGCGGCCCCAATTACGGAGGCGTATTCACGCTTCGAGAGCTCGCTCTGAGTGCCCCGGTACTCCATACTGGTGCTCGCGTCCACCACCAGAGTCGCCTTGAGGTTTGTCTCCTCCTCGAACTGCTTGATCTGGTAGCGGTCGGAGCGCGCATAGACCTTCCAGTCGATGTGCCGGATC
>JBBRJW010000296.1:0-4914 GCA_038218705.1 Chthonomonadales bacterium
GGTGGCTCCCCGCGGCGGGAAGGACGCGGACAACTGGCTGAACGGCCGAGACCGGTTTACGTTCTCCGCACGCGACCTCGCTCCCTATCAAGACATGACCAGCGCGGAGGTAACCCTGCTCACTCAGTGGTGCGATTCGCACATGCCGCTTCTAGCGGTAGATGCGGCCCGGCATGAAGCAGTGTTCTCGAAGTACTCAGTTCAGAACTTCAAGAAAGGGGACAGGTACTGGGTTGAGAACACGCAGGCCGCTCTGACGGAGCCCGGTGAATGGACACTGAATCGCGTATCAGGCGAGCTTCTCTATCTGCCGAAGCCCGGGGAGACCCCGGCGAAGACGCGGCTGATTGCGCCGAGGACCGAGCATCTCGTTCTGCTGGATGGGGCGCACGACATCACCTTCCGGGGGATCGAATTCTCTCATTCGGAGTGGTGGTTCCCGGCCGACTATCGAGCAGGTACGTTCTGGCCGAACTCGGACAAGACGTGGGGCGTGCAGCAGGCCGGAGTCGATATAGGAGGGGCGATCGCGGGCGACGACTGTCACGGGATTGTGATGGATCGGTGCACGGTGGCGCACGTCGGCTCGTACGGTGTCGTTCTCGGTGGCGCGGCGCGCGACAATCGCATCGTGAGCTGCAGCCTCTATGACCTCGGAGCAGGAGGCGTTCGCATCGGGCCGACAACCATTCATGGTGAAGTCGAGAAGGGGGTTGCAGCCAGCAATCAGGTTTCCGACTGCACCCTCCACGACGGCGGGCGGATGTTTCCCGGCGCAGTGGCCATCTGGATCGGCCAGGCCCGTGGAACGCTGGTCACGCACAACGAGGTCCACCACTTTTCCTATTCCGGCATATCGTGCGGCTGGCAGTGGGGATTCGACCAGCCGCTCACAACTCGGGACAACGTGATATCCTGGAATCGTGTGCACGACATGATGAACGGAATACTCGGTGACGGCGCGGGTATCTACCTGCTTGGACCTCAGCCCGGGACCCTCGTGGAGGGCAATGTTGTGCACGACGTGATCGGGAGCTACGCATCGCGCGGCATCTACCTGGACGATGGCAGCAGCAGCATCACCGTGAAAGACAACCTCGCCTATTCAAACAAGACCGCGAATTTCTTCCAGTGGCGCAGCCGCGACAACATCATCGAGAACAATGTCTTTGCGCTGGGCGCAGATAGTCAGATCGAGCTGGGCGGGGCGGTCTTTAATGGCGGCGGGCCTGCGATGAGCTTTACCCGGAACATCGTGGTGTCCATAGGAGACCGCTTTTTCAATCTCGAAAACTTCGCCGATGTAAGCGGTATCTACCACCTGCATGACAATCTCTTCTACAACACGGCAGGCGCGCCAGGCTTCCCGCAGGCCGCTCGAAGCGCCGGGTGGGCAGCTGACTCGATCGAGGCCGACCCACTGTTTGTCGACATCGCGAAGCATGATTTTCGGCTGAAGCCAGGCTCGCCGGCGATTCAGAAGCTAGGCTTCAGGAGTGTTGACTGGAGCGGCGCCGGGCCGCGCCCCTCCCGGCCAACCCCGGAACACTGATGGCTCCGCACTGCACTTCGCTTGCGCCACCGGGCCACTGACGCGGAACCGAAGAAAGGGTCCCTTTAGGGAGGATCGATCCTCCCTCAAGGGCCCACGGCTGACTCAGGTCACCCGCTGCCTAGTGGTTGGCGTAGTGCTGGAAGAGCTCGCTGACGGAGTTATCGTCGTGGATGCGGAGGATAGCATCCGCGAGGAGCGGGGCCACGGAGAGCACCTTGATCTTCGGGTGGTCCAGGTGCTGCGGTTTGAGCGGGATGGTGTCGGTTACGACAAGGGAGCGAAGGGGCGAGCTCTCAATTCGCTCCATTGCGGTGCCCGAGAGCACGGGGTGCGTGCAGCACGCATGCACGTCCTTTGCGCCAAGCTCCATGAGCGCCTTTGCGCCCTGCACGATCGACCCGCCGGTATCAATCATATCGTCGATCATGATACAAGTCTTGCCGCGCACATCGCCGATGATTTCCATGATCTCGACATGGTTTGGCTCTGGCCGACGCTTCACGATGATCGCAATCGGTGATTTGAGATTCTCGGCGAGGGCGCGCGCGCGGGCAACACCGCCGACATCCGGCGAGACGACCACGGTATTGCCATCGTACAGGCCTGCCGAAATCAGGTACTCGGCGATCAGCGGTCCTGCGTAGAGATGGTCGACGGGCAGGTCGAAGAATCCCTGTATCTGTCCCGCGTGAAGGTCGAGGCAGAGAACCCGACTTGCCCCGGCCTGGGTGACCAGATTGGCGACCAGGCGGGCCGTCACGGGCTCGCGCGGTTTCACCTTCTTATCCTGACGGGCGTAGCCGTAATATGGCAGTACGACCGTGATGCGCCGGGCGGAGGCTCGCCGGAACGCATCGATCATGATCAAGACTTCCATCAAGTTGTCGTTGACAGGGGCACATGTCGGCTGGACGATAAAGATATCCTGCCCGCGGGCACTCTCCTCAATCTTTACGCATATCTCCCCATCCGAAAAGTGCTTGACGAAGATCTCCCCAAGGGGAGTTCCGAGGATCGATGCGATGGAACCTGCAAGCGCCGGATTGGCGTTGCCGGTAAATATTCTGAGGTCATACTCGCTGCTCTTCATGAGGCTCTTCCCTGTCTCCTTGCGCTCTGTTCCCGAACCGGTTGGGGCCTGCTTGGTCAAACCTCCTTCTGCGCCTTCTCAGCGCGCTTTTGAGCGTGGTATTCAGCGGCCCACCGTTCCTTGATGGTTGGTCGACACCGGGCAATCGCCATGGCGTCGGCAGGAACGCTGCAGGTGATAGCTGAACCAGCAGCCAAAAATGCGCCGTCGCCAATGGTAACCGGCGCAACGAGTGTCGAGTGAGAACCGATGAATGCGTGACTGCCAATCACCGTTTTGAATTTGTGGTACCCGTCGTAGTTGCAGGTGATCGTTCCTGCGCCGAGGTTCGACCCTTCGCCAACCTCCGCATCACCAATGTAGGAGAGGTGAGACGCCTGCGCGCCCGCGGCGAAGACCGCGTTCTTGGTCTCGACGAAGTCGCCAATCTTCACGTTGCGGCCCAGCCGAGTCTTTGGCCTCAGGTTCGCGAATGGCCCGACCTTTACGCCCTCGTCGAGCCAGCTCTCAACGACCTGGGAGAGCAGAATGCGGCACCGCGGACCAACCGTGCTCGCTTCGATGCGGGTTCCAGGCCCGATCCGGCACTCCTCCCCGATAGATGTGCCTCGGAGTAGGAAGCAGCCGGGCTCAATGACGGTGTCCTGACCTATGGTAACGTCCACATCGACATAAGTGTTGGTGGGATCCACAATCGACACGCCGGCAAGCATGTGCTCTCGGAGCAGGCGGGCGTGCATCAGCCCATCGGCTTCGGCAAGCTCGACTCGAGTATTAACGCCCAACGCGTCCTGCGAGGAGGCTGCCGGAATCGGGACAACGCTCTCGCCCTGTTCAACGAGGATGCCGATTGTGCTGGTGAGGTAGAGCTCGCCCGCTGCGTTGTTCGAGTCAACTCTGTCGAGTGCCGACCAGAGCTTCGGCCCATCGAAGGCATAGATCGACGGGTTCCACTCCTTCAGGGCGAGCACGTCTGCGCTTGCATCTTTCTGTTCGACAATCCGCACCACGCGGCCCGCTTCGCGCACCACTCGGCCATAGCCTGTGGGATCGTCCATGATGGCGGTCAGCATTACCGCTGCACTGCCGGTTTCAATCTGGGTTTCGATCAGCTTCCGAAGCGATGAAGCCGGCAAGAGCGGTACAT
This sequence comes from Chthonomonadales bacterium, assembly GCA_038218705.1. Taxonomy (GTDB): domain Bacteria; phylum Armatimonadota; class Chthonomonadetes; order Chthonomonadales; family Chthonomonadaceae; genus JBBRJW01. Next base: position 3,793 of record JBBRJW010000296.1, read on the forward strand.
CGCCCGCCAGGGCGAGTATTGGGCCCGACCACAGCCCCAGCAGCTCGCGCGCTGCCAGGATCGCGTCGCCGGTGCCGCGCTGCTGCTTCTGGACGGCATACTCGACATCAGGGCCCAATCCGGCCTTGACCGCATCCCCTTCGTGACCGACCACCACGACGATGCGATCAACGCCGGCAGCACGACATGCGCGGATAACATGCGCGGTCATTGGAAGTCCGCAGAGCGGGTGGAGGGGCTTGGGGGTTTTCGACTTCATGCGAGTCGATTTGCCGGCGGCCATAATGATGGCAGCCGGGCGGATGGTTGCGGGAATGGAAGGGAGGCCGGCCTCTACGGCGCCGGGCGATACGGACATAAAACACTCTCCTGACGAAACTGTATGCGCGGGTTTCCTTTTGCGAGGGGCCGCGTCCCTGGTTCTGACTTGGTAGCTGCCGGGCAGGTTCCTGCCGCACAAGTTCTACCGGACCGCCTGCGATTCCTGCCATCCAAAGCGATTCGCCGGCCCGAGGATCCAAGTGGAACCTCCGACCGGCGAGCCGAAGTCGATGTCGGGAAGCCTCTCAATCGCGTGGCAGCTGAAGAGCCTCCGCGTAGCTATCAAGCGCGATACGGCCTACGGTCATGGCCGAGACCGCAGTGGGCGAGCTGATAACGGTCTCGATGTTCACAGGCGTAAAGAGCTGCTCAAAGGGATCCCCGGAGTGGAGGTTCGAGCCCTCCCAGTAGGGGCGAATGTCCGGTTGAATCGCGCGGTAGTGCAGCAGCATCCACTCGCGCACTCCTCGATACCGTTCGTGGTGCGGAGGCTGAGCGCCCTCTTGCGCTGCCCCGCAGACCACGTCTATCAGCCTGTCATACTGCTCTTCGAATACCGCGAGTGCCTCTTTCGGTGAACGCTGCGGCCTCATTCTGCGGCTTACCCACTCGCCCCGGCGTGCCCCAACAGCGGTGAATACGGACGGAGCGGACCCGCTCGCCCGACCGACGTACCTGCGGGCCAGCGGGCTGGCAGACTTCGCCCCGATCTGCCGGGCGGAGTACAAGAAGCGTGGCCGCAGCGTCCTGGCGCGTCCGATGTCGAGGCAATCCCCCATTACTCTCTCCTTCCGCCAATCC
>JBBRJW010000297.1:0-4906 GCA_038218705.1 Chthonomonadales bacterium
ATGAGGGGCTCCGCGGCGTTGGCGAAGCCCGCGTTCTCGGCAAGACCCATCCTGTTCTCGAGTTCCTGAAGGATACGGAGCGGCACTTTCTGGGTCACGATGTCTACGATATCGAGGACCTCTATCGGCGCTTTACGCTGCTCGACTTCGGCTCACCCGGCGAGGTTGTAATGACCGCGCTTGCCATGGTTGAGATGGCCTGTTGGGACATTGTCGGCAAGAAGGCGAACCTGCCGGTCTACCGGCTCATCGGCGGCAAGGTCCACGATAGGATCCCCGCCTATGCCAACGGATGGTACACCTGCGAACGGACGCCCGAGGAGTTCGCCAGGGCTGCGCAGCGCGTGGTCGACCGCGGCTACCTCGGAATGAAGTTCGATCCTTTTGGAAATGGCAACCTGGAACTCTCGCGGGAGGAGTTCTATCGGTCCATCTCCCTCATCGAGGCTGTCCACTCTGTAGCGGGCGATCGCGTCCAGATATTCATCGAGATGCATGGCCGCTTCGCGCCGCATCAGGCAGTGGAGATCGCACGCGCCATCGAGCAGTACAACCCGGGATGGATCGAAGAGCCCTGCCGTCCCGAGGATATTCCGGCACTGCGCTACGTGATGGACCACACCTGCATTCCCATCGCCACGGGCGAGCGCCTCTATCATGCACAGCAGTACCGCGAGCTGCTGGCAGGCCGCCTCACGCACATTATTCAACCCGACCTGAACCAGTGCGGCGGACTGCTCGAGACCAAGAAGATCTGCTCCACGGCAGAGACCTACTCTATCATGGCTGCTCCGCACAACGTCGGGGGAATCATTACCACCGCAGCCACGCTCCACATGATGGTCGGCCTGCGAAACGCCAAGATCCTGGAGCACTTCAACGACTTCGTAGATGCGGACATCAAGAAGGTAGGAGCTCCCTATCCGGAGGTTGTCGACGGTTATTTTACGCTTCCCTCTGGGCCAGGCTGGGGAGTGGAGATCAACGACACATTCCTCGCCGAGTGCCACGAAAAGCATGGAGGAGGCATCATCTGCGATCCGGGGCTCAATATGTTTGGCAACGCAAACTGGAACAAGCGCTCCGGCCAGGACTGATCAGACTAAAGGAGAATCGACATGAGGCAACTCATCACGGCGCTGGGTCTGGGAGGACTGCTGGTCCTGGCGCAGGCATCGCGCTCCGCAGAGGCGCAGGGCTCGCCCAAACTGCCCGTTCCACCGCCGAAGAATGCTCTGGTGCTCTTCGATGGCAAGGACGCATCTGCGTGGGTGCATAAGGGCGCAAAGGCTTGCGGGTGGAAGGTTGCTGACGGCGCTATCGAGATCGTCACCGGAACGGGAGACCTCTTTACGAAGAAGGCGTTCGGGGATTTTCAGCTCCACGTCGAGTTCAACCTGCCGCTGATGGCCGACAAGACGGACGAGGCGCGCGCCAACAGCGGCGTGATCCTGCAGGACCTCTATGAGATCCAGCTTCTCGACTCCTACGGCACCAACCCGCCACGGGTCGTGGACTGCGGCGCAGTGTACAAGCAGACTGCGCCAAAAGTAAACGCCTGCAAGCCGCCCGAGCAGTGGCAGAGCTACGATATCACGTTCAGAGCCGCGCGATTCGACTCTGCGGGCAAGGTCACGGAGAATCCGCGCGTTACGTTACTACAGAACGGGATAAACGTTCAGGACAACACGGAGATCCTGAGCGCAACCGGCGCGCGCAAAGGCCGCGCTCTGACCCCGACGGGCCCGGTTCTGCTCCAGGACCACCACGCCAACGTGAAGTTCCGCAACATCTGGATCATTCCCGCGAAGGGCGCCTGACCGATCATGTCGGGATGAGCAGCACCCCCGGCGGCCCTGGCACGCTCTCAGGCTCGCGCGTCCCACGGCCGCTCTGAAGCTCGCCCGGATGCAATTTGGCCCCTCAGCCACCCGGTGGCTGAGGGGCCAACGCACGTGGAACCGCCTATTGCGCTTCCCCTACGACGATCGTTCCTTTGCCGCCCTGGTCGCCCCGCTGGAGCTCGATCGGTACGCTCTGCCCGATCGCGAGCTTCCGCTCCAGGGACTTGAACTCCTCTTCACTCCGGACGGGCGAGCCATTGACACGCGTGATCACATCGCCCCGGCGCAGCCCTGCGCCCGCTGCCGGGCCCGTACGCGGAATCTTCGCCGCCACTACTCCGGGCGTGTTAGGCAGTCCGTAGTAGGTGGCGAGCTGAGCTGTGTTCGTTATCACAACCAGTCCGAGCCAGGGACGCTTCACGCGGCCGAACCGCTTAAGCTCCTCGGCCACCCGCAGTGCCGTGTCGATCGGGATTGCAAAACCAATCCCCTGAGCGCGAGTGGCGACGATCGTATTGATCCCGATTACCTGTCCCTCGATATTGAGAAGCGCCCCACCCGAGTTGCCCGGGTTGATGGCGCAATCTGTCTGAATCAGGTTCTCGTAGACCCTTCCTTCCTGATCGTCATTGATTGGCCGCCCGAGAGCGCTCACCACGCCATGCGTCACGGTAAAGCGGAAGCCGAGCGGGTTGCCGATTGCCACCGCCATCTGCCCCGGAACCAGCCCCTTCACGGTGCCCATCTTCGCGACCGGCAGATTCGGCGCATCGATATGCACGAGCGCCACGTCCGTCTGATGGTCTGCTCCGATCACCACCCCCGGCAGCTTGCGGCCCGTGCCGTCGTTCAGCGTTACCAGTATCTTCTTGCCCGCCTCGTTGGCCGCGCCCACCACATGCTCGTTCGTAAGGATATCGCCACTGGCACTGATGATGATGCCCGAGCCTTCCGATGTCTGAACCTGCGGCTGCGCGTCCGTAAACCAGTCGCCCCCCATCACGTCCGGAGAGACATTCTGCTGTGTGTCGATGTTCACCACGGCGGGGCCTGCGAGCTGCGCCGCGCGTGCGTAGGTCTCGCTCTCCGAAAGCGGCTGAACAGGCCCGGGCAACACCCCCAGGCGGCCGCCGGCCTCGGCGCGCCCGTTCGGCTCGCGCCAGCTCACCCGCAGGTTCGGCAGCACGAGCGCGCAGATCGCCACGAAGATCGCCAGCAGCCCCCACCGCCGCGCCGCGGTCGCGCCGCGCGAGGCAGTCACTCCAACCGGTCCATTCATACTCGCCCCCTCACTCCCATCGCAGCGCTCCCGCGCCGCCGTGTAGTCGCGCACCCAATCAGGTATGACCTTTAGCGAGAATTGTACAGTGCGAGCAGAGATTCTGCAAGGGCTGTACGCGCAGCGAATTGACGCACTGCCGCCGACGATTTCACCACTGCTCACCGCGTCGACAGGGCAGATGGCGCCACAACAGATCTCAATCTCACGGGTCGGTCGTGACAAATCCCGCATCCACCCAGTCGGCGTGATCACTGTTGATGCCGTCACCAGCATCGTCAACGGCCAGGCGAATGCGTTTGCAGTTCTCCGGAATCGGGACGTCGACATGCCACACGGCCGGCTCGCGCGAGCCCAGCAGGCGGGGCGAGGCTGCCAATTGTCTGTTCTACCCGCCGATCTCAGCGATGACCCTGAACCGGACGCTGGAGGGCGTGTCCTTGACCTCGTCATCGATGCCAGCAATCGCCACGAATCGGCGGTACTCGCGCTTGACGTCGTAGACCAGGTGTGATTCCGCATAGACTCCTATACCGACCACATCGCGGCGCTGGTGAGCCGGCCGCTCGTCAGTGACCAGCCACTGCCGCGGCGGCCAGGTATTGAACAGGTCTACAGGCCGGGCCGTCACGCCATGCCCGGGAATCGTCCGGCGGAGGATGTCTATGCGGTCCGGCGGCAGTGTCGGCAGCCAATCGCTCAGAGAGATCATCTGGCCCGAGAGTGAGTTCCACGATGCCATGCACCGGGCGCTCTCCAGGGAGATGCTGGCCCGTACATACATGGGATCGGGATCACTCCACCAGATGCGACCATTGAGATGGCAATTACGTGACCCGAAATCCGCCGAGCCCTGCCATGCCGACCAGCTGCCACCATTGTCGGGGCCCATCCGCATGGCATTCACCAGGCCAAATACCCCGGCATAGGACCGCATGTTCTGAGGAGCGCAGCAGCCCAGGATGAAGGTTCCCGGGCCGGCCGCCTCGCGAACCAGGCGCATCCCATCGCGAAAGGCGTCGATGTTCGTTCTGGTGGGATCGTGGAATACAGCATCTCCGAAATCGTCATCCAGAGGAGTATCCTGGACGTACATCGGCTTGACACCGATCCCGGTTGAAAGCCCGTCTAGCTTGAGGTAGTGGAAGCCCCAATCATGGACCGCCTGCTTGATCTCCCCGGCGACGAAGGCGCGTGCGCCGGGCTCCGTCATATCCAGGGCCGTTCCACCCCAGGGAGTGTCGAAGGGCTTGCAATCATCCTTGTGTTTCACGAACCACTCCCCGTGGGTCGCGAAGAACGGGTCATTCCATGAGCCGCCGAAGGGCAGTATCCAGAGGCCGGCGGTGAGGCCGAGGGACCGGAGGTTTTCGGCAGTGGATTTCATTCCACTGGCATAATTCCCATGGGGATTGTACTGCGAGAAATTCTTCGCCGGACCGTTGCCGTGAGAATCGCCCACCTGCCAGCCGTCATCGACCTGCACCGTTGAGAAGCCATTGGGTTTCAGTTCCCGGGCGGCGAAGGCGGCGAGCTCTGCGAGGTATTTCTCGCTGCTGGACCCGTTGTGCACGTTGTCATACCAGGTGCAATAGACGATTGGCATGGGCGGCAATTTGATGGCAAGCCGCCTCGCTACTGCATCTGCCCACGCTTCCATGCCCAGGCGGGCATCGGCAAAGGAGCCCAGAGCGAACGTTTCGGTCACAAACGTCTTGTGGGGCTCGAGGCGCAGATTGCCATATTCCAGGCGGACCTCCATGCTCAGTTTGTCGCCAGCCAC
>JBBRJW010000298.1:0-4905 GCA_038218705.1 Chthonomonadales bacterium
GGCGCTGTACGCGGCGCGCAGATCGACGGATCCGCGGCCGAGCTCGGTGAAGTCCGGAAACGACTTCCCTTCGGCGTCCGTTCCGCGTTTGCCATCCTTGAAGTGGAAGTAGCCGACCCGGTCGGCATGCGCTTCGATAAACGCGACCGGATCGTGCCCGGCGTACCATACCCAGAAGACATCGACGTTGAACTTGACAATGGCCGGATCAGTCTCCTGTGTCAGGACATCCATCCCGGTTACTCCACCGAGGTCCCGGAACTCCCAGTCATGATTGTGATAATTAAAGGCCATTCCCTCGTCCGCGAGACGCTTGCCGATCGTGTTGAAGACTCTTGCAGACTGTTTGTAACCCTCAACAGAATTTCCATCCGCGACGCCGGAGCACATGAAGTTCCTGAGGCCAATCGCCTTCGCATAGGCGATGTGTTCGTCGATTCGCTCGGGATTGGCATAGTTCCCATAGCCGAAATGGGCCCCGGAGACTTTCAGATTGTTGTCGGAGAGCACTTTGCGGGCTGTCTCTTCGCCGAGCGATGCGAAGAGGTTGCCTGCCTCCACGGCCGGAAAGCCTGCACGGGCGGCATCGGCGAGGACGCCGGCGAGATCGGTGCGATTACGTTCGCCAAAAACGATGAGCTGAATGGACGCGGTGGGCTGTGGCATGCGCTTGAAATCCTCCACGGTGAGATGATATCGATCCCCTCCACGTTCGCGCTGGCGCAGTGGAAATCCTGCCATGGCGGGAACGAACGAACGTTGCAGCGCGCCCATTGCCAGAGGGGGCGGGAGGAGGCCGACAGACGCCAGAACGCGATTGCGCCCCGCCTCCCTTGCGGGGAGCGGGGCGCAATCGGTGAGCTTGAGCGCTTCGGATTACTCGATCACGAAGGGCAGGAGCGCCATGTGGCGAGCCCGCTTTGCGGCCTCCGTCACCATGCGCTGGTGTGTTGCGCAGGTGCCGGTGGTGCGGCGGGGAACGATCTTACCACGATCGGAAACGAGCTTATTGCGGTACTTCGCCTGTACCATCTGCTTGTAGTCGATCGAAGTCGACTTTTCGACGCAGAACATACAAACCTTGCGTCGCGGCTTGCGGAACTTGCCGGGCTTGTTGCTTGGCCTGCGGGTAGGAGGAGCCATTGCTATCGCATTTCCTTTCTACCAGGGCCGCGCAGCGGGCCCGCTATTCGTCGGCAAAGGGATCGGATTCGTCCATGTCGTCCGCTGCACCGGCCGCGCGGGGCGCGGTGGTGGTTACGCGGAGTGCGGGAGCCGCCGCTCTAGGAGCGGGTGCGCCCTCATTCTCGCCGGGAGCCTGTCCGCCTTCTGCGCCATCGGCGCGGCGGTCGAGCCCCTGGATATCGTCGGCCACGACCTCGTAGACCGTGCGCTTTTGTCCGGTAGCCTGGTCGACCCAACTCCTCGATTGGAGGCGCCCGTCGACGGAGACCAGTCGGCCCTTGGTGAGGTAGTTCGATGCGAATTCAGCCGTCCGCCGCCATGCGGTGATATTGAAGAAATCCACATCGTAGTCACCGGTCTCGTTCTTGGTATAGCGTTGTACCGCAATGCCAAGGGTTGCTACCGGCACGCCTGCAGGCGTGTACTTCATCTCGGGATCGCGGGTCAAGCGACCAATCAGGACGATACGATTGAGAGACATTTCCGATTCTCCTTCCCTGATGCCCTCCCTCGAAGGGAGCGAGGCCAACGGTTCTATTGGTCTTGCGCGAATAGCGAGCGCCGATTGCGCCGCTCTGATAAGAGACTACGCCGAGCCCCGAAATACCGGAAAAGTATTTTTCACGGTCCGGAGTACGGCGCAGGGACTATTCTTCCGTCTCGTCCTGTCGGACAATCATGTGCCGTACAATCTCATCGTTGATCCGGAAGATACGGTCGAGCTCTTTGGGAGCCTCCGTGTCCGCCGTGAACTGCATGAGAATGTAGAGCCCCTCTCGCTTCTTGTCGATATCATAGGCGAGAGGGCGTCGGCCCTTCTCCCACTTGCCCGCTTCGGAAACTTCTCCGCCTGCGTCGACAATTACCTTCTTGTATTTATCGAGGATAACCTCGAGCTCTTCGTCGGCCGTATCGGCGTCGACGATGTACATCGCCTCGTAGTGGCGCATCTCTCTCACCTCCCCTCGGTCGGTTGGGCGCTCGGCGGACCCGAAAAGGATCCGCGCATAAGCGCCAATGGCTCCGGTCTCTCCCGGAGCGGGAAGGACACAGTCCACCTGTGCTGCAGCACAAATCAGACCCGAACGTGTAACCCACCCACGTTCGCAAGGCGCCTATTTTCCAGAATAGCAGTTTACCGCAATGGAGGGTCCAAATGCAAGAGGCGCCAGGTCGCGGAATCCCTCGGGTTGTGCCTGTTATGTTGCTTTCGCCACTCGCACAGGACCGCACGATTCTTTCGGGGAGTCCCGGGGGGCCGGTGGCGCGCGATGGGCAGTTTGCTACCCCGGAGGAGCAGTGGCGGGCCACCACAATACCGAGTCTATCGGCAAGCGCTTTGCACGCCTCGGACGCGAGTACCCAGGCCACGTGCAAGCGTTTGCGGCAAGGCTGAACCGGGCCACGCCGGGCGAGAATCGAGGGCGGTGGACATGGGCAGGGCGCCCGGGCGTTGTCCCACGGCGCGGCCATGTTCCACGGCACTTTAGTGCCGTGGAACATGGCTCATTCCGAGCATGTGTTGACGGCACCCGGGGCGCTCATGCCCGGGTGGGGTCGCGCCCGACTTTCATGCCGATACGTGCCGGATGCGGCTGCAGCGGACTTCCTCGCTCACACGGGGCCCAGGTGCTGCCCACCGCGTCCGCCGCGTGTGATATAATCCGAACCGTGATCACCCCGCGCCACGCTCTCCTCTTGTCGCTGCTTCTCGCCGCCACCATCGGGGCGGCCGCCCCTCCGGACGCCGGCCCGGAGCCGCCCGCGCGCCTTCGAATTGGCCTCTCGCGGGCTGCCGGCGCTGCGAGCTTGCGGCTTGCGGCCTCCCCGGGCGCTCGCCTCTTTTCCGTTGGCGGCGCGGAGCTTGTGGGCGCCGGCCCATGGACTCTCAGGGCTGACAGAGCAGGGATAACACTCGTGGACACGGCTGGCCGAACGTTGGGCGCGCCCTCGCCGGACTGGCGCATCCAGGCGGACGAGCCCTCCGTCCTGCTCGGAATTGCGCTGGCCGGAGGCTCCTGGAGGCGCTACCGCGGCGCGCTCGAGGTAACGCTCGTCGCCGGGCGCATGGCAGTTGTTAACGAGGTCGCCCTTGAGGATTACCTGCGTGGCGTGATCGGCGCGGAGATGGGGGGGCGCGCACCCCTGGAGGCGCTCAAGGCACAGGCCGTGGCGGCCCGCACCTACGCGCTCTACAGCCGGGGCCGGTGGCAGGGCGAGCGGATCGACCTGCGCGACACCACCGATTCCCAGGTCTATTCCGGAGCGGATGGGGAAAGTGGGCCGACCGATCAGGCGGTGCAGGAGACAGCCGGGATGATCCTGACACAGCAGGGAGTACCGATACCTGCGCTCTTTGCAGCGGATTGCGGCGGCCGCACCGCGCCGTTTGCCGATGAGAGCGGTACGTTGGCCTCGGTTGACGATTCGGAAGCGCACGGCTCGCCGGACGCATCACGACCGCCGAACTGGAGCCTGCGTTTCACGCCCGCGAAGCTCGCCGCGCTAGTGGCGCGGAGTGTCGGCGCGCCAGTCGGCTGGTTGCTTGCCGATGCAGTGATCGCCGAGACCGACGTATCGGGCCGGGTGAAGCGCCTCCGAATTACGTACCTCTCCGCGAAGAAGGGATCTGCCCCGCGGCAACAGAATGCTCCCCCGGATGGTCCCGACGGGCCGCCCTGGCCCGTGGATTCGCCTTCGGGCGATCCCCCCGTTCCCGGCCAATTGGGACCTGATAGCCGGCCCCCTCGCCATGATGCCGGGCAGGCGCCGGTCGGCCCGGCACTCTATCGGGAGATCAGCGGAAATACACTGCGCTCGATCCTCGGTGCGAACACGCTCCGCTCGACCCTCTTCAAGGTTCGGCGGGATCGAAACGGCGATCTGCTGCTGGAGGGCTGGGGCTGGGGACACGGGCACGGTCTCTGCCAGGTGGGAGCGATGGCGCTCGCCTCCGCCCCGCGCCACCCGGGCTTCCGGGAGATCCTGAATCACTACTATCCCGGGGCGACAATCGCGCGTCTGGTAACGCCCGAGGGGAGCGCTGACCAGGACGATGCCGCCCGGTCCGCGCCCGCTCTGCCGGTGCGTTCACCAACACCGGGGAGAGGCAGGTCCGGCCATGCCCGCTGAGCACGCGCCCGATCGGTCGGCTCGCGCAGCGCGTACCCGCGACGAGCGGCTGGTGGCTCGCATCCGAGGCCGGGCGATGGCCCCGACGCTGAAGCACGGTGACCGCATCGTAGCGGCAGGAGTTGAGCCCGAGGCGCTGCGGCCCGGCGACTTGATACTTTACGACAACGGGCGTGAGCGACTCTGCCAGAGGCTCGTCCGCCGCACGGGCCGACTACTGATCGTGCGCGGAGATGCCCGATGGACCGTTGAGCCGCCTGTGGCGCCGGCCCAGGTGCTCGGCCGTGTCGATACCTTCGTCGATCACGATCTTCACATTCGGGACGTGGCAGCGATCCGCTTCCGAAGGGCTTCCTGGCTCTATCTTCGGTTTGGCCCTCTTCTGGCGCTCGGGGGAGCGATCGTGCGGTCTCTCGGGCGCATTCATCCCTCCCACCGCTGGATCGAGTTCGACTGAGCGCCGCTAGGGCAGCCGGCTCAGCATCTCGCGGCAGACTACGGCCGCGACCCGCTTTCCGTACCCGCCGTTCTCCACAATGCAGGCAAAGGCATAGCGCGGGCTCTGCTCGGTCGAGTAGGGCGCGAAAC
>JBBRJW010000299.1:0-4905 GCA_038218705.1 Chthonomonadales bacterium
CTCTCGATGCGGCTGCGGGGTCGAGTGACATCCAGCTTAGCGCGCCCGGAGGAGTCCTGCTTGAGCGGCTGCTCGGCAGGCCAGCGGCGGCCATCCTTCGGAAGGATGCACGCTGCATGCTGCGCGACACGGTGCTCCTCCCGCAGCTACTGATGCCAATGCTCCTGCTTGCAGTTCCCATTCTGATCCGACACTCGGGGCAGCACATGGATCCGGGTGATGCCGAAGTTGTACTCTTCGGCATTGTGGCAGGCCTGGTCTTCATGCAGACCTCCATTCTCTCCCTCTCACTCATGGGGCTGGAGGGACCCGCATTCTGGATTCTGCGTGCCGCGCCACATCGGGGCGCCACAATCCTCCGCGCCAAGTGGATGCTCAGCACGGCCATTACAGGCGCGCTTTCAACCGGGATCCTGGTCGCGGGGGGCATCGCGGAGCACATCCCAATTGGTCACCTGCTCGGCTCGCTGGCGATCTGTGCCACGGCTTGCGCGGCCCTCTGCGGGCTCGGAGTCGGCCTCTCCGCGACGTTTCCGAAGTTCTTCTATGATAACCCGGCCATGAGGGTGACATTCTGGGCCATGACGCTCGATTTCTGGGGGTCCGGCCTCTTTTTCCTCTTCGGCGGAGGCCTTGCGGTTACTGGTTGGATGCTGAGCGCGCAGGAGGGGGCTGCCCCCTTTCGGCCGATGCTCTGGGGAGGCGTTGGCCTGGGCTACATGATCGCCTGTGCGGGGAGCGCCCTGCTGCCGATGGCAGTGGGCTCCCGCCGGATCGAGGGATATGAATGGACGACTTGACGGGCTCTCCCCCGCCGCGACGCATCCGCCCGGCAAGCATCGCGCTCCTCGTGTTGGCAGCGCTCGCGGCCGCCTTCGGACTTCCGCCGCTCATCGGTTGGCAGAGGATGGGCAGCGAGAGGGCTCTCAGCCTCTCGAACGCTCGGCGCATTTCCACTGGGCTGCTGCTCTATTCTCAGGACTGGGACTACCGCCTTATGCCTCCTGCCGAGCGACTTCCAACGGGGGCGTGGAGGCCCTGGCCGCTGCGGGCACGCGCCTATGTCTCGCCCGATTCGACGTTTAGCAATCCGTCTAATCCGGTCACTCCCTTCCACTCGCGCGTTAATGCTCCGCGTGATGGCTACCCCATCGATGCATCCTACGCGCTCAACGGCCGCTTCTGGGGAGCATTTAGCCCGGGCCCGTTCCCACTGGAGAACCTGGAGCTTCCCGAGCAGACAGTGCTGCTCATGGAGGCCGGGCCGATGTCCAGGCTGCGCTATGAAGGCGACCCGCGGGGAAGCCTGGGAGTGGTAATCTACGGGGACACAACCGACCGAATCGAAGGTCTGATCCCGTACCCATCCACCCATGCGAAGAAGATGGCCGTCGTCGCGGCCGATGGACACGGCGCCGTAGTGACGATCGAACATTACGACCAGATGCTCGGCCTTCACGACACGCTCTACGGGCGAGTCGGCGCCAATTTCTACAACTGGAACGGCGGCTTCCTCAATGGCCAGACCGATCGGCCTCCGCGCGACTAGCCAGTTTTCACCGGCTCTCACGATGTGCACTCCTAGTTGGCAGCACGCCGACCGGTACCCATCTCGTCGACACCGATAGCCGGATCACTTTTGCGCTGAGCCCCTTCTGCGCTATCTACGGCATTCACAATCGTCTGGTGGACGTCAATCGCATTTCCTATCTCCTCAACCGGATGGGCTACTCTCTCCTCTTCATCGACCCGGTCATGCAGCTGCAAGCCTGCGGGCACATCGATAGGCTGTGTCAGCTTCGGGAATATCACTCCGAGCACCATTTGAAGCACCGCAGCAAACGGTACAGCGAGAATGACTCCCACAATCCCGAGCCAGATACCGCCCACCAGCAGTGCAATGATCGACAGTATTGGGTGAATGCCGACCTGCTTTCCAAGGATACGTGGCGTGAGGATCTGATCAAATATCAGGCTGTGGAGAAAAACTAACAGAAGCAGAATGATCCCCACTGTCTTCATCGTCATGCCTGCCGTAAGGCATGCCCCGATAGCGAGAACATAGGTAATCACCGGTCCCAGGTAGGGCACCAAATAGAGCGAACCCGCTATTGCTCCGAGGCCCATTGCATTCGGCACGTGGAACACAGCAAGCAGGGCAGCCGTGGCGACAGCATTCATCGCGCAGATGATGAGCATTCCCCTCAGGTAACTCACGAATATATTGGTGACGTCGTTGATGAGGTTCTGAGCGGTTCCGCGATGCTCGGTCGGGACAAAGAGGAGCAGTCTGGCATAGATAATGTGATAGTCCTGCAGCGCATAGAAGGCGACGATCGGGATGATCACCAGCCAGATGAGGTTGGCAACCAGGTTCTTGGCAGCGTCGCCCAGCCACGAGGACGAGCGATTCAGCCCCTGGCTGATCTGCGAGCTCGCATGGGTGACCGTAGATTCCACAAAGGGGGTGGCATGAAAACGCTGCATCAGCTTCTGCAGCGAGCGTTTAGTCTGGGTTTCGTTGCCTGTGCTCGGAAGGTACTGCCCGAAAGTCTTGGTAAGCTCAGAGGTTTGATTGACCACCGACGGAATTGCGAGCGACAGAGTGGCGCCCGCTACGACGAAGAAGGCCGCAAAGATGAGCGCCGCGCTACGCGTTCGAGACCACCCTCGCCGCTCCATTCGGTCGACTAGCGGGTCCAACACCATCGCGATTACTAACGCAATGATAAGAGGCAGCCAGATCTCGCGGACTACGTAGGCCAGCCAGAGGACAATCACAAGTCCGCTCAAGAGAAGTGCACTTCGCCGGATACGCTTCGTGTCGGACGATGTGATTCGAATGTCAATCATCTGAAGTTCGGCCTTTCACCGAGCGCCTTCGCTGCGCCTGTCGGTTCGTATAAGATAGTACTGCGCCCCTTCCGCCTTGATGGCCGAAGGGGCGCTTGTAGTCGCCTGCAGAATTCCAACCTCCGGGAACTACTTGCGGCGCTTGCGGAACTTACGTGAAGCGTGCGCCCACTGTGTGCGGATGACGCCGACGGTGCGCACCACCATATAAGCGCCCGCCAGCGTGCTGCCAACACCCATCGCCTGCCGCGATGCATCGCGGCCCGCTTCATTCGCCTGCGCGAGCGTCTGCGCTACGCGTGCCTCCACCAGGTCCACCGTGTCGGACGCGCTCCCAACAGTATTTGCGGCGAGATCGCCCAGATCCTGAATCTGATCGCGCGTATCTCCCAGAAGCGGAGCAAGCCGCCCTATTATTGATAGGAAGGCCAGACCGCTCGCGAGCAGGGCCAGCGTGGCGCAAACAAACGCGATAGTTGAGACGAAATACCAATAGGCCGGCGGGTGCATTCGCTCATTCCTTCCCGATGTCCGATGTCGATGGCAGTCCGCGCACGAAACGACCGGCTGCTCGCATGCTACATGGTGGACGGAAATCTCGTCCTTATTGTTCCGCAAGTGATGGCCTGCTGCGCGCCATGCGAGGTCTTGCGGCAGAGATCAAGTACCAACCGAAGAGTTCACCAAACCGGGGAACCTTTCCTTCTCTCTCTCCGTCTGCCTCGTGAACATAAAGCCCCCGGGATGAACCGTCGTGACGGCGCGGCATCCTCAATGACCAGGAGGACACGGACAATGGCGCAAGTCCGCGATGCAAGCACCAAAACGGCAGCGGAAACGCTCTCAAACACATCTCAGGAATTCGAGACTCTCCTCCGGCGAAGCTACAGTCGGGCTTATACAGCCGCGTACCGTATGATGGGTAACGCAGCCGACGCGGAGGACCTTACTCAGGAGGCGTTTGTTCGAGTATGGGCGGCATTTGACCGTTACGATCGCTCCCGCCCGTTCGAGGGATGGCTCTTCCGTATACTTTCAAACCTGGCAATTGACCGGTGGCGGCGGGGTGCAGCGGCATCAGTCTGCTCCTTAGATGCAGAGGGATCCGGCGGCAGGGCGGCAGGAAGCCGCGCCGGCGGTCTCCGGGACGGCAAGAGCGCGCCGCTGCTCTCATGTCTGGCAGACGAGCGCCCGAGCGCCATGCCGGAGCAGTCGTTTCTTCGCGCCGAGACTGGCCGCCATGTACGCTCGGCGCTCTCCGCACTACCAGGGGACTACCGGCGAGCCGTGCTGCTCGCGGACGTGCAGGGCTACAGTTACGAAGAGATCGCACAGCATGTGGGATGCCCGGTGGGCACCATCCGTAGTCGACTGCATCGTGGCAGACAGCTTCTGAGGCAGAACCTGCTGAAGCTGCAGACAATGGAAGATCGTGGAGAACCCGTCGAGGGTGCTCTCGATCGCCCAGAATCTCCTTCGCGCGGCCGAAACTCATACGGCGCAGCCGAGAGGTCACAGCCACGAATCACTGTTTCCGACTGATCATCGAAGTCCAGGCGGTCCACCGCCTGCGTTACGCTGCCGGAAGTTCTATTGGCGGCGGTTCCAAAACCGGGAACTGCGTACAGGCCCGGCGCTTGTATATCGCGCGTCGAGAGCGACGCTGACCAGGGAGCAAAACCATGAGCGACAATCGAATTAATAACACCGGGCAATCCTCGGCCGCCGACCAGCGGGACGTTGCGATTAACCATGCGGCTGCCGAGCATCTGCAGCGCGAAAATGCCGAAATTCAGCGAGACGCGGCCATTAACGTTGCGACTGACCAGGCGGTCCAGCGCGACGCAGCGGCGTCCGTTGCAGTGAATGAAGCGGCCCGGCGCCAGAACGCTGAGCAGCATGCCGCTAATGCAAACGCCTCCGCGAGACAGGCGAGCTTTACGGCTTCCAACCTCGCGACCGAGCGGAATGTACTTCGAGAGAACCTCGCAGTAGAGCGCGCCGAGGCCTCCTCATCCAACTTCGGCACAATTCTGCTGACATCGATTGTTC
>JBBRJW010000300.1:0-4898 GCA_038218705.1 Chthonomonadales bacterium
GTGTAGAAGGCTTCCTGCCCGATCTCGAACAGATTCACATTGCGGGCAAGCACCTTCTTTCACTCATAAACGACATTCTCGACCTGTCGAAGATCGAAGCCGGAAAGATGGAGCTCTATCTTGAAACATTCAGCGTGCCCAGACTGATCGAGGAGGTCGAGGAAACGATTCGCCCCTTAATCAAAGCCAACGCCAACACTCTGCGCGTAAAGTGCCCTCCTGATCTGGGCATGATGCATGCCGACATGACGAAGATGCGGCAGAGCCTGTTCAACCTGCTGTCGAACGCCGCCAAGTTTACCAAGGAAGGCTCTATCTCGCTGGAGGTCTCCCGTGAAATCATGGAAGACCGCGAATGGATCTGGTTCCGGGTAGTGGACACGGGGATCGGCATGACTGCGGAGCAGCTTGTAAAGCTGTTCCAGTCGTTCAGCCAGGCCGACGCATCCACCACGCGTAAGTTCGGCGGATCCGGCCTGGGGCTGGCCCTGACGCGCCGCTTCTGCCAGATGATGGGCGGCGATGTCACCGTCAGCAGCGTGCCGGGCGAGAGCAGCATTTTTACCATAAAATTACCTGCCCTGGTCAGCGCCCTTGAACCCCTTGAGACGGAGGCCGCAGCGCCGGTCGAATCTCAAATTGCCGTCCCGGGCGGCGTGCGTGC
Organism: Chthonomonadales bacterium; assembly: GCA_038218705.1. Taxonomy (GTDB): domain Bacteria; phylum Armatimonadota; class Chthonomonadetes; order Chthonomonadales; family Chthonomonadaceae; genus JBBRJW01. The sequence continues at coordinate 665 of JBBRJW010000300.1, forward strand.
AGACACGGAGGCGCTGCCCGCCCCTGGCAGCAGCGTGCTTGTCATTGACGACGATGCCGTACAGCGTAACCTAATGCATCGTTTTCTCACTGGCCAGGGCTTTACCGTTCAGACCGCAAGCGACGGCGCGGAGGGGCTGCGCCTGGCGCGTCGGACCCTGCCGGTTGCCATTACGCTGGACGTAATGATGCCTGGAATGGACGGCTGGGCCGTACTGTCCATGCTCAAGGCTGATTCATCAGTGTGCGACATCCCGGTCATCATGCTGACCATGATGGACGATAAGAAGCGAGGTTACGCGTTAGGCGCGGCCGATTACCTTACCAAACCGACGGATCGCAAGCGTCTGGGCGAGATTTTGAAGAAGTACAGATGCCAGCACCCTCCTTGTCCGGTTCTGCTGGTCGAAGACGATGCCATGACGCGCCAGATGCTGCGGTCTATGTTGGAGAAAGCCGGCTGGTCGGTAAGTGAGGCCGAAAACGGGCGTGTTGCTGTGGGGCGCGTCGCGGCAAACCGGCCCAATCTGATATTACTCGATCTCATGATGCCTGAGATGGACGGCTTTGAGTTCGCCGCCGAACTGCACCGACACCCCGAGTGGCGTTCAATTCCTATCGTTGTGCTGACAGCTAAAGACCTTACTGCTGAGGAGCTAATCCTGCTCGGTGGCAACGTTCATACAATTCTCGATAAAGGCCGGTACTCACGCGAACAGCTGATGGTCCAGGTTCGCGACTTGTTAACCGGTTGGGCCGTGCCGTCAGAACGTAGCGGTCACCCGGACGCAGTGGCAGTGAACGAAAGCGCCGAGGTAACCGGTCATGCCTAAGATCCTACTGGTCGAGGACAACGAGACGAACCGCAATATGCTGTCGCGGCGCCTGATGAAAAGGGGCTATGAAGTGGTCCTTGCGCTCGACGGCGAAAGCGGCCTGACAATGGCCGAGAGTGAAGCGCCCGACCTGATTCTCATGGACATGAGCTTGCCCGTCCTCGATGGCTGGGAAGCGACTCGCCGCCTGAAAGCTGCGTCGGCTACGCGGCAAATTCCTGTCATCGCCCTTACCGCGCACGCAATGTCCAGCGACCGAGACAAAGCCTTCGCAGCCGGCTGCAACGACTACGACACAAAACCCATCGAATTAGAGCGCCTGCTGGAGAAGATCGAGGCGCAGCTGTCCGCTGCCGGCGGTGGAGAAACATCAGAACAAGCCCGGTTCAGAAAGTGAGTTTCTATGCCTAAGCATGTCCTTGTTATCGACGACTCGAGCCATTCGCGGCTGTTTATGCGACGCGCCTTAAAGAAGGCAGGCTATCAGGTGACAGAGCTCTCCTCAGCAGAGGATCTGGATCGTAAGCTCTGTAATCTCTCGCCCGATCTTATCATCAGCGATATCATGATGCCTGGCGAGGACGGCATGAGTGTCTGCAAACGGCTCCAAGCGGACTCTTCGGCGCCACCGGTGATCCTTGTTTCCGCCAAAGGCTTCGAGTCCGATAAACATGCCGCCCTGGAGGCAGGAGCCGTCGGCTATCTCACCAAGCCCTTTGATAACTCTAGACTGGTGGCTCTAGTCGCCGCCGCCCTTTCTACCCAGACCAATGTCACCATTTGGGGTTGTCGTGGTTCCATTCCCACGCCCGAATACTCCCAAGGCCCTTATGGGGCCAATACCTCCTGTATCGACCTTGTCCTTCCCGGCAACCATCACTTTATCTTCGATGCCGGGACCGGTATTCGGGCGCTGGGTCAGAGCCTCATTCCACACTCCCCCCTGCGCGCCAGCCTCTTTCTCACCCATTACCACTGGGACCATATCCAGGGTCTTCCCTTTTTTGCCCCGCTCTATATTCCTGGCAATGAACTCCATATTTATGGGCCGGCCGAAAGCGGCGGGGATCTGGTGTCCATCATCGAAGGCCAGATGGGCGGCGCTTTTTTCCCTGTCTCCACCTCCGCCTTTCTCTCTAACGTCAAGTTTTACGGGCTTCGGGAACAGGAGTGTGAGGTACAGGGAATCACCGTGTCCACGCTCTATATGCTTCATCCGGGCCGAACGCTGGCGTATCGAATCGACCTGGGAGATCGGTCCATTGTCTATGCGCCCGACAACGAAATACTCCTCGAATCGATCTCTCCCACCCTCTCCGGGGAAGCGCTGCGACTGGCCGAGTTTGCCTCCGGAGCCTCACTGCTTCTACATGACTGCGCGTACTCACGTCAGACCTACGAAAAGCGCCGTGGCTGGGGACACTCCTGCGGCGAGACCCTGGCCGCAGTAGCGGCACAAGCTCAGGTGGAGCGTGTTCTTCTCTTTCACCACGACCCGGATAGTTCCGATGCAGGGGTGAAGGCCGCGCACGAGGAGTTCGAGACCGCTCTGCAGGCACGGCATGCCTCTATAGACAGCGAACCAGCCCGAGAAGGCGTCTCCTATCCTGTTTAGCCGGGCAATGAATTACCAACCAGGGCGCAAAGTCTTGCCGCCTGATCCGGCGTGGCAATGGCACCAAAGATAACGCGGCTGCGGTGGAACGGCAAGGAGGCGTTCGGTCGAGGAGTTTGCCGCCTTCCTATCAGTGGTGTTTCTGTCTGGAGGGCTTCTGTGGGGATCTATCCAACGAGGACTTCACGAAGGCGGCCCTTTAGAGCGCATAGGGCAGTCTTATCGGACGTTCACAGCAAAATATGGCGATTCCAGTCTTACCCAACTTTGCTGGCGCAGTTCGATCCTTGATGCTTGCCTTCGTGGAGGCTGCAGCGCCCGACGTGGCGGAGGAGTAGGACTCTCCGGCTGCACGGTCGAAATGCGATCGTGGTGCTTTACCTTGACACCGGAGATAGTCCGAACATATGTTTCACGGAGGCGACAGTATTGGGCCTTACACCCTCGTCCGCACCCTCGGGCGCGGCACCTTCGGCGAGGTCTGGCTGGCGGAGCGGCGAACCGCGCTGCTCACGACTCAGGTGGCGCTCAAGCTGCCGCTCGATACCGACGCCGATCTCGACCTCGTCCGGAAGGAAGCGCAGGCCTGGCTGCGTGCGAGCGGCTACCCGAACGTTGTGCCCGTCCTGGAGGCCGATGTCTTTGACGGCCTGGTGGTGATCGCCAGCGAGTACATTGCGGGCGGCTCGCTTCACGATTGGATGACAGCAGACGGCGGGAGAGCGCCCTCCCTCGAGGAGACGGTCGCCCTCACCAGCGGCATCCTCGCCGGGCTGGACTATCTGCACCGCGCCGGCCTCACCCACCGGGACCTCAAGCCGGAGAACGTGCTGCTCCAGGACGGTATTCCCCGCCTGACCGATTTTGGACTGGCTCGCGTGCTTAAGACCGAAGCGCGTACGGGCAACATCGCCGGCACACCCCGCTACATGGCTCCTGAGACCTTCTCCGGCGATTATTCGGCCGCTTCCGATCTGTGGGCGGTTGGTGTCATACTCCACGAGCTGCTGGCCGGTTGGTACAAGCCATAGTAATGCACGTCCCGCTGATACCAACCTGGGCCAGACATGTTGCAGAAGTCGAAACAGGAACTCTTCCGCCGTGAGTTCGACGGTCTTGTCTTGGCCGTCACGGTAATCCTGGTAGCTCAGGGCTACCTTCTGGCCGTCATAGGCCACGATCCGCTTTTCCGAGACGGGGGCGGCCCGTATAACGGCAACAATAGGCAGCAGCCTGCTTGCCATTGCGATACTTGCTCATGACGTTTACGAGGAAGCCAGTCGGATAGACCGTAAAGAGCCGGCCGATCCGCCATTGGGTGCTACGGTCGCCCTTGAGCTTTTTGCGAAGCAGCTTTAGCAGATAGTATTGCCAGAGCCTGCGATACTGCTGGGCGGGATAGAGTTTTATCGGCTGCCAGACCTTATCGGCCCGAAGTCCTCCCGCGGTGCATAGCACGTGGACATGCACATGAAAGTGGAGGTCTCGGCCATAGGTGTGGACCGTAACTCGGTTCCAGGGCAAATCGGTAAGCATGCGCTCATAGTGACTATGAAGGCGCTGCGAACTCTGACTACAAACCGGGCAAGCGACAGTATCTGCGACCGTGGCCATACGAATTAGGATGATCTCAGCCAGGGTTGTGACGCTGTCGACCGCAATGGTTTTTAGACAAGGCAGTAGGGTAGAAATAGACATACTTCTTTATACCGGTGAGCGGGCTCGCCTTGTGCCCATTCACCAAAAGGTCGGTAGAACCAAAAATCGTACGTTAAGGATGTTGC
>JBBRJW010000301.1:0-4898 GCA_038218705.1 Chthonomonadales bacterium
GAGAGGCCCGGAGGGCCTCCCTTTGGCAGCTTCATCAGCTCAATCGTCGTCTGTACGGCGCCGCGATGAACTCCAACGGTACGAATTCCCCCCTGTGTGGGCTGCGCGAACACGGTTGAGCTCGAATCGCCCTCGCCCCGATCGGTCCGCCGGGCCCCGGCCATTGCGGCCGCATAGAACTCGCAGACCCGGTCTGCAGGGTCGGGGGTGACATAGAGAGCAATAGCGACTCCCTGCTCAGGGATGATCGTGCGCCCTCCCAGGCGGGCGTTCTTTAGCGGGCTGGCGCCAGGATAGATGGCGAGCCCGACATCGGGATCTGTCCGGACCGGCCCAGAAGCGCGATGGCACCCGGCAAGAAGCGCCACGATGGCAGCAAGGCTGAATGCGGATTGCATGAAGCTGCTTCGGTTCAACGCAGAATCCTTTCGAAAGAGAGTGTGGAGGAGGGAATGATCGAACGTCGAGACCAGTTTGCAGGCGCTCTTCTCGGCTGCGCTATTGGCGACGCTCTGGGTGCGCCTTACGCGACCATCCCTGAACGCACCAAGGAGGAGCCCGCACGGCCCTGCGGCTTTGCGCCGGCTCCCGATCTGCTGGCCTACATCATACCCGTAGCCGATCTCGGCGACGAATCGAGCAGCGAGCCCCTTGGCGCAGGCGAGTGGACCGAGGACACGCAGCTCATGCTCGCCCTTTCACACTCCCTGCTGGAGGAGCACGGCTCGTTCGTGCCGGATGCCTGGGCCCACGCGCTGGCGCGCTGGGCCAACGGTGCGCCCCGAGCTCCGGGCGCGTCGTCGCTCTGGGCCGCGCTCCAGCTTCGCGCCGGAGGCATGGAGTGGGATGAGGCCGCGGATCCCGAGGGTGGTGGCGCAGGCCCTGCAGCGCGCGCTGCGCCTGCCGCCCTCCTCTGGCTCCACTCGCCACAGACTCGCCGGAAGGTTGCCATTGCGCAGGCGTCGGCCACGCACGGCAATCCGGACGCCTGGGCCGCTGCAGTCGCCGTGACAGAAGCGATCGTCCTAGCGGCCTCGCGGCCCGAGAGCGACTTCTGGGCGAGCGGAGAGGCGATTGGTAACATCGCTGGTACGCTCGAGGGCGAGGACGAACGCTTTCAGGAGATGGCGCGCTGCCTGCGCATCGCAGGAAACCTGCTGGCGGATCGTGCTCCCACGGCGGACGCACTGCGGGCGCTGGGGCTTTCGGGCTGGAGTCGGGAGGCCATGCCGGCGGCGCTCTTCTGCGTCGGCCGGGCTTCGTCGTTTGAAGAAGCGTGCTGCACCGCGACTACTGCAGGAGGCGCATCCGACTGCATCGGGGCCATTGCGGGTGCAGTCGCGGGGGCCCGTTTTGGCGTGGAGGGTATCCCCCGTCACTGGCGAGAGGAGGTGGAGGGGGCTGATATCATTCTGCTCACGGCAGACCGCTTGTATCAGCTCGCAAGCGCGTAGGGGTCTGCCGGGCCGCATTGCTCAGCGCGGCGCGGGCGTTACCCGCAGGACCATTGGCTTGCCTGTCAGCGGATTTGCGCCGATCTCCACCGCCGCACCGTAGGCCGCCTGCAGACCCTCAGGGGTCATGACCTCGGAGGGAATTCCGGCAGCCACCAGCTGCCCATCCGCGAGCAGGAGGAGCCGATCGCAATACTCAGCTGCCTGATTGAGGTCGTGAAGGGCGGCGAGCGCACCGAGGCCAGTGGAGCGCGTGAGGTTCTTTACCCGCTCCATGAGCTCCACCTGGTGAGCGAGATCGAGGTGCGCGGTCGGCTCATCGAGCAGAAGAAGCGGGGCCTGCTGTGCGAGGGCGCGCGCGAGCAGCACGCGCCGATGTTCTCCGCCGGAGAGCTGCCCGATATATCGATCAGCCAGCGGCAAAATGTCGGCGGCAATCATCGCCTGGCGGGCGATCTCGAAGTCGCTGCTCTGCTCGCCATTGCGGCCGAGATGGGGATAGCGCCCCATCATCACGATGTCGAGCACGGAGAAATCGAAGGTTGCAGACTCTTGCTGCGGCACGAAGGCAACCCGCCGGGCGAGCTCGCGAGCCGAAAGCCGGCCGATGGGATCTACGCCGATCTCGACGCTCCCCCCGGTCAGAGGCAGAGAATGCGTCACGGCCCGAAGCAGGGTTGACTTACCGCATCCGTTGGGGCCGAGAAGCCCCACTAGCTCCCCGGGCTCGAGGCGGAACCCGATACCGTGGAGCACCTCACGAACGCCGTAGCCGGCCCTCACATCTCGGGCTTCGAGTAGCATGCCCCATTATACCCACAGGGAATCGGACAGCCATCCGCAAGCCCACGTCGACGGCCACCGCGATGATCGAGGCAGTCAGGGCCCGGCCACACAAGAGAGCGGGCGGAGTGACATCCCCCCAGAGTCACTCCGCCCATTTGTTCCTCCGTTGGCTGCGGCAGTCTCCCAAACCAGTTATCCGCAACCTCTGAAGGATCGCCTGCCCCGCACGCCCCCCGCGTCGGCGCAGCACGCTTTCAATATGTGTTTGTCGCTGCTAACTCCCGGGTCCAACTTATCAGTCGATGTCCCGCTTGTCAGCCAGAATAGACATTTCAGTCCCGACGAGCTGCGAAAAAGACCAGGGCAGGCTGGCTGCCGATCCCGGGCGCTCTCCGGCCACCCTTCAAACCGCTTCCGCCTCGTGTCAGTTTCGCTTACAAAGCCATTATATCAGTGTCAGCCATATTTGACAAGGGGCCCCGAACATTTATTTTTTGCGGAATTTGCAGGTGGTATTTCCGGTCGAATTCCTCGCCTCATTCAGGCGACGGAGACTCGATCGCTTCGAGGAGGGTACGGAGGTCTGGCGCAAAGAGGAGCCCATCCAGGAGCGGGCCAGGTCGCACGCCGTCAACAAAGCAGTGTCCGCCGTAAGCGAGTCGGCACGGCCAGCCGATCTCGCTCTCGAAGAGCATAGAGAGGTCGGCCACGAGCTGCTCCAGAACCGGGACTTGCTCCTCAAGGGCGCACGAGATGACAACGAGATCCGGGCGCGCGGCCGCGGCAATGTTGACGAAGCTCGAATTGGGAACGTTTGCGCCCATGTAGAGCACATTCCATCCACTCTCCAGGAGAGCATCCGCAATCATGCGGAGACCCACTGTGTGATAGTTGCCCGCCACACAACCGAGCAGGGCTCGGGCGCCGTTTCTCGAGAGCGGCCCGTAGTACTGCGCCACACGGGCCATCATGCGCTCAGTAATGGCCGATGCCAGGTGCTCGTGCGCCACGTCTACTTTTCCGTTGACGTAGAGGTCCCCGATACGATAGAGAACGGTTTGAAAGACCCCCAGGTAGAGGTCAACCAGCCCGACCTGTTCGGCGAGCATCGCGTGTACCAGCTTGAGCGCGTCCTCCTCGCGCCCTTCCAGCACGGTTTCGAAATAGGCCTCTCGCAGGCGAGCAATTGGTGAATCGTCGGAACGAGGCTGCTGCTCGGGCATTCGCGGTATCGGCGCGGCAGGCGGGTTGAGCGACGGGGATAGGTAATTCACGGGGAATTCGACGTGCGCGGCCTCATGGAGGCGAAGCAGGAGGTCGGCTGCGGGCAGCGCGATGGAGTAGTAGACACGCCGGCCGATGCGCTCGGACCGCAAGAGGCCCTGCTCGCGCATCCGGGCAAGATGGTTGGAGGCATTCGGCTGTTTGAGCCCGGTAGCATGCACGAGCTCGTTTACCGACTTACGGCCCAGACGGAGGCTCTCCAGCAGCGCACGCCGAGACGGCTCCGCGAGCGCAATGGAGAGAGCATCGGGATTACGTTGGAGGCGCATCAAGGCTCCTTGCAGTGCGCTAACCATCTGGGGCTAGAGCGGTACCCGCCCTCCGGTTCGGTCACATGCTGCCGGGACCGGGCTGATGCGACGATTATACCCGCAACAGATAAGTCGGGCTCGGCGCGCCATCGCAGGCAGCGCCGAGCCCGACAATCTCAGACCCGGATATCCAACTGACTCCCGACGCCTTCCGCAGCCGACGTCTCGGCATCGTGCTGTGGCTGCATCGATTGTCTGAGACGCGACAGCCGCTCCGTGAGTCGCTGGTCTAGCTGCCGACTGAGCTCCTGCTCACGCTGCGCAGGTTCAATCACTGCGCCACGGGAGGGGGTTCTGGAAGCAGCCGGGGCGATCGGAAACGGAGAGTCGGATCCCCAGGTTGCGGGCCCAACCGAGTGAAGGACAGACATGTCTCCCTCCTCTCTGAGAAGCGAGTGGCCATACTCTGCCTCGACGCAAGCTCCTCAATGGGTTATTCCCTGTATCAGTAGAATATCCACTATAGCAATATCACTGGATCTACACATACAACGGTCCGCCCCTTCGATACTCTGAAGGGGCGGACCTGCGTTCATAGGGAGGCGGACATCAACCCCGAGGACGCGTTCGCCCTCCGCTCGAGCCGCCGTCGCTGCTTCTACCGCCGCCTGTATCGCGAGTGCCGGGATCGCTGCTGCGGTCTGGGGCAGAGCGTGGAGCCGGCTCTGCCGACCGGCCCGGACTGCTGGAGCGGTCCGGCGCGGAGCGCGGGGCGGGCGCGGCATCCGGTGCACGGCGCGGCGCTTCACGCGGGGGCGCGTCGTTCCGAGGCGTGTAGCGCGGAGCCCGCTCTGCCGATCGGCCCGGATTGCTGGAGCGATCTGGCGTATAGCGCGGAGTCGGGTTGTCAGACCGGCCTGGATTGCTGGATCGATCTGGCGCAGGCCGCGGGGTGGGCGCCGCATCCGGTGCCCGGCCCGCACCACCTGGACGTACGGTCGGCGCAGAGTTCGTGTAGTCCGGCGCGCGGCGCGCACGGCCTGCCGAGTCCGCAGATGGCGACGTGGCAGGGTTGGAAGGCGTGTAACCCACGCTTGCCCGTGCCCGCCGCGCCGCGGCCCCC
>JBBRJW010000302.1:0-4894 GCA_038218705.1 Chthonomonadales bacterium
GCTTCTGTGGTGTTACGGTCCTCGGCAATTTCTTCGAGCGAGCCGGCACCGGCATTATGGTGGGCGGTGGCCGAGACAACACCGTTGAGAACAATCTCTTCGTCGACTGTAATCCATCGATACACATCGACGAGCGCGGCAAGAGCTGGGCCTCAAAGTATTTTGTTCCGAACGGCGAATGGAGGATCTTCGAGCAGCTCAAGGCGGTTCCCTATCAGCAGCCGCCCTTCTCCACCCGATATCCGCATCTCGCAACGGTGATGGAGGACGACCCTGCGGCCGCGAAGTATAATCGGATCCTGCGCAACATCCACTTCGGCAAGGGGAAATGGATCAACTGGCTCGATGGTCTGAACGATAAGAAAGTGGAAGTGGCCGGCAACTGGACTACGGGCGATCCCGGCTTCGTATCGCCGGACACAAAGAATTACCGACTGAGGCCGGATGCGCCCGCAGTGAAGCAGGGCTTCATGCCCCTTCCGCTTGTGAAGATCGGCCTGGTACGGGACGCGTACCGCAGGACACTGCCTGCGGGCGAGGAGAAATAGTCGTGACGGGGAGAGACATTCGCCCGCTCTGCGGGCTGCTTGCGCTGGCGTCGTTCATCGGGGGCGCAGCATGCCTGGCAGAGCCCGCGCCGGACCGGATTGGCGGTTCGTTTAAGGCGTGGGCACACCGGCGCGACGCCGTCGCAGCCGTGCCGGGCGTGCTGCGCTATTACGTTTTCGAGGGCATGACCGACTTGAGCGCGCCGGTACCCAATCTGGCGATCGGTGAAGCGCCGATGCGCTACCGCGCAGAGGCCGCTCCCGCGCCAGAGAAGCCCGAGGCGGCCGAGTTAGTAACCGGGAGATGGCCGGGCCACCTGGCTCCGCGCATCGATCAGGGCTACTTCACAGCGTCGAACCCGACTATCAGCGGGCACGCATTTACAGCAGCACTCTGGTTTCGGAAGCTCGGGCAGGGCGCGCATCGCGGCAACGATCGCTCAACGAACGGCATGATCATTGCGGCTGGAAGCGGCTACTACGATGGCTGGCGCGTCTACACGCGTTATCCTGGCCGCGAGCTGGCCTTTGAGATAGGCAGGCCGCAGGGCTCGGTGGGCATTTCGACCGAGGGAGTTGCGGACGGAGTCTGGCATCACCTCGCCGCAGTCTATGATGGGCGCCGTTATGCGCTCTACGTAGATGGTGCGCTCTCCGCCCAGGGCGACTTCTCGGGCGACCTTACGCCGGCTGCCGACCTTCGAGTCGGCTTCGCTGGCTGCGGCATCGGGTCCGTTAAGATGGACGTGGCGGAGGTGACAATCTTCGACCGGGCCCTCTCCCCTGATGAGATCCTGCAGGACCTCTACTTCTATGCGCCGCTCTCATCGGGTCATCTTGCGCTCCTCCGCAGCGCGGGCATCTCCGAACAGCGCCCGGCCGGCCCCGCCGCTGAGCAGGCCACGCGCGAGCTGTTGGCCGACCGGAGCCTGAACCCCGATGTGATGGCCCTGGCAAAGCTTCGAATGGCCGATCTGCAGCGATCGGCCGGCAAACCGCTCGAGGCCGTTCAGACCATCGACGGCGTTCTGAGCCGCCCAGCCCTGGCAACGCGCCTCTCCCGACAGGCGGACGAGAAGCTGCTCGCGGTGCTGACGGAGTCGGCAGGCGAGGCGTTCCCACCCGCGCTCTTTGCGCGGCTGCTCTCGCGGCCCGGCCTCGCTGCAGCGGAGCGCCTCCAGCTGCAGCTCAACCTGGGCCATGCGCTCGTGGCTCGCAAGGATTTCACCGGCGCACGCGCGGCATATGGCCGGGTAGTCTCCGACCCCGCCGCCTCGCCGGGCTGGCGCGACATTGGAGCGCTCTGCAGGGCGCGCAGCTTTGAGGCGGAAGGCGCGATCTCGCGCGCACGGAGCGCCTACACCGCACTGCTCGCGCGGGCAGGGCTGCTGCCCCAGCGGCGCGACGAGATCAACGATCACCTTCGCGCGCTGGATCGGATTGCGAAGGGCCTGCCGGCGGCCGACCCCGCTGCCGGTCGGATGGCGCAGCCGGTCTGGCCGAAACCCGGCCGGGTCCTCCATGTTGCGCCCGGGAGCGGAGCGGGCGGGGGTGGCACGGCGGCCTCGCCGCTGCACACCCTGGAGGCGGCAAGGGATGCCATTCGCGGGCTCCGTGCGACGAGCGGACTGCCGAAGGGAGGCGTTCTCGTGCTCGTGCACGGCGGCGAGTACCGGGTTCAGCAGACCTTCACGCTCACCGGCGCGGATTCCGGCACGGCCGCGGCGCCTATTCGGTACTCGGCGGCTCCCGGCGAGAAGCCGGTGTTCCAGGCTGGCGCAGCGGTTCCTCGCTGGTCCGCCGCCACGGATGCCGACGCGCTGGCACGCATTCCGGAAGCTGCGCGCGCCCACATGCTCGAGGCTGACCTGCGCGCCGAGGGAATCACGGATTTCGGAACCTTCGAGCCGGGCGGCTACGCAAGCGCCCGTGGCTTCAAGACGCATCCACAATTGCAGCTCTATTTCAACCATGCGGCCATGCCCCTTGCCGGCTGGCCCGATCGGGGAATGGTGAATATTGCGGCGATCCCCGCGGGATCCCACGGTCGTTTCACCTATAGCGAAGACCGGATCACGAAGTGGGCATCCGAGCCCGACGCCTGGGTCTACGGCTACTGGTATTTCGGATGGGCCGACTCCTATGAAAAGATCGAGTCAATCGACCCGTCCACGAAGCAGATCCAGCTCGCCCGGCCCTACACGCAGTATGGAGCCGACGACAATTCGATCCTGGCCGGACAGCCCTTTCGCGGCATCAACTTGCTGAGCGAGCTCGACCAGCCCGGCGAATGGTACCTCGATCGCCGAACGGGCCATCTCTTCTTCTATCCCCCCTCGGACCCTGCGAAGGCGGTGGTTCAGGTATCGCTTACTGAGCAGCCTGTGATGACTGTCACCGGCGCGGCCAATGTCGCCTTCGAGCACATAACGTGGGAGAATGGCCGCGGTGATGCAATCAAGCTGACCGACTGTGAATCCGTTCTGTTCGCAGGCTGCACGGTTCGACAGTTCAGCGGTAACGGCGTCGAGATCGCCGGGGGGCATCGCGATGGACTTCTTGGATGCGACCTCTCGATGTTTGGCCGGGGCGCAATTGCCATCTATGCGGGCGACCGCAAGACCCTGATACCGGGCGGCCACTTCGTGGAGAACTGCCATGTTCACCACATGTCACTGATCGATCACACCTATACACCCGCAGTGCTCCTCACCGGAGCGGGCAACCGGCTCACGCACAATCTCTTTCACGATGGTACGAGCAGCGCCATGCGCGTGGAGGGCAACGATCATCGGATCGAGTACAACGACGTGCGAAAAATGCTCACCGAGTCGGACGACCAGGGGGCTTCCGACACCTGGGCCAACGCAACATTCCGCGGGCTTACGTTCCGGTACAACTGGTGGCACGACATGGGCAATGGCCGCCAGGTTGGCCAGGCCGGGATTCGCCTCGACGACTGGATCAGTGGGGTCGCGATATTCGGCAACATCTTCGAACGCTGCGCGGCAGGTAACTTCGGCGGCGTGCAGATTAATCAGGGTACCGATAACCGGATCGAGAACAACCTCTTCTTCGACTGTCAGGCGGCTGTCAGCGGTGGAACCGGCACGCCTGAGAACTGGAAGCGCTCTCTGGCAACCCTACAAGCCGCGTACGTGAAGGAGATCGGCGGGCTGGAGCCGGTCTATAGAGCCCGCTACCCGGACCTCGCGCACTTTGGGGATCAGAGCACGAACCGGGTCTGGCGCAATATCGTGCTCCAGTGCGCTGCGTTTCAGCGCGGCCCCAGCGTCGTCGAGCTGATCGACAACGCTGTCACAAACGTTAACCCGGGATTCGCAAGCCCCTCCACGGATCGCTTCGGCCTTCGGCCCGGGAGTGGCCTTGCCAATCGCCTCAGCTTCACGCCGATCCCCTTCGAGGCGATCGGCCTCTATTCCGACGCATATCGCGCCGCAAAATGAAACCCAAATCAAGAAAAGGAAATCACCATATGACGTTTTGGACAGGATGCCTGGCCGCGCTCGCGCTCGGTCTTGGCCCAGCGACTGCACGCGCGGCCGACTACCCCGCGCCGACGCACAGGGGCGACCCGGCCACGCTGGGCGCGAACATTCAGCGCACCATGGCGCTGCTCGCGTCGAGTACACCGGCTCATCGCAACACGGTGAAGGTGGTCTTCTACGGCCAGTCCATCACCGAGCAGGATTGGTGGAAGCGGGTCGCCGACGATCTGCGGAGCCGTTTCCCCAACGCCAACCTGATCATTGAGAACCGCGCTCTCGGTGGCTACTCCTCGCAGCTGCTGGTAAAGACCGCCGAGGCGGACGTCTACCCGTTCTACCCGGACCTGATGATCTTCCACGTCTACGGCTCGCACACCGACTATGCCGACATTATCCGACGGACCCGGGAGCGCACCACCGCCGAAGTGCTGATTCAGACCGACCACGTCACCCATGATACGGACCTGACTGAGGAGACGGACCCGGCCAAGCTCTACCCGGACGGTAAGATCTGGGACTCGTTCATGAACTACCAGTGGCTGCCCTCGCTTGCCCGTAAGCACCAGACCGGAATGGTCGATCAGCGCAACCTCTGGAAGCTCTACCTGAAGGAGAATAATCTCCACGCCGCGCAACTTCTGCGCGATGGCGTGCACCTGAATGACCATGGCAACTTCCTGATGGCCGAGCTGGTGAAGCCGTACCTGGTTCGCCGCCCCGATGTGAAGATCGATCCGATGAACTGCGCGACGGTTAAGACCGTTCCGGTATCAAAACTCGTCGCAGGGAAGAAGGGTGCAGCGCTCGACTTCGACGGCAATCGCATCGACCTGATCG
>JBBRJW010000303.1:0-4880 GCA_038218705.1 Chthonomonadales bacterium
GTCAAGTACAGATTGTATCCTGCGCGCTCTTAAGAGACCGCACTCAAACAGTCTCTGGATGTGTGTAGTGGGGTCTATAATAGCTTTGTACATTGGCGCAAATTCGCCTATGATGTCGAAGGTAAATCGCCTACCAGGTTCCAGGAAGAACAAAGAATTGCCGAGTGGAAGCAAGAACACGACGAGCTTTCTTTTGTTCACGCTCACCTGCTTCAGAATGTTGCTCTTCGAGTCGATCTGGCCTTTCAATCCTATTTCCGTCGGTTGAAAGATTTCCAACAGCGAAAAGCAGCAGCGCTACCGTGTTGTGGTGCTGCCTTCGACAGCGAACCAGGCGGATAGTCGTGATTTTGAAGACGTTTTGTACACAAGTGGCTGCGATGGCGTGTGTTCGTATGCCGAGAAAGCCAGCCCTGCTCTTTACGCAAATCTGCGGCAACTGGCGATGCCATTTGTGGTGCCGGGCAATCCTGATGACGCCTCTCTGCCGCAGGCAGACCATGACAACGATCGCTATGCCTACGATGGCGGTGCCCGGCTGCATCAGTAAGGACATACCCGCACCGGCTTCACCGACTTTCTGGCTCCACATATTCAGCCGTTCGCTGCAAAACTGCATCAGGGCTATCGAGAAGCAATGGAAACGTTGTGTGGTGGCTTTGACCACGATATGGTAACGCCCCACGTTCTCACGCTACAACAGCGCGCCGATTTTGTCACGGGTATACAGGCTCCCACGGCTCTCATCGTTCGGGAATGGATGGGCGCCAATGCTTGGCGGTTGGTGCTGCAAGAGCAAGCCATCCGCGCGCCCCAGGACATCGGGGTTTAAGTGCATATCTCTGTTGCCGAAAGCCACTATTTCGAACCGGGGTTTGCTTTTCAGGCCCATGATCCGCGCGCACGAGGGCTGCGCGGCTGCTGCGGCGTCGGCTCTTACTTGCCAGACCCATGATCCGCGCGCACGAGGGCTGCGCGCCGGTCAGATGTTGATAGACCGAATCACGAATAGTTTTTCCTGAACAGCCTGAAAGCACCCTCGTGCCTACGCTGGCTCCGCAGTGGCGCACCAAGCGGCAGTTCACGGACTCTGGCGTTAGTGTTTAGGACGCTCGTTGCCGACTGGGAGGAATTATGGGACACATGCTTGCACGGATGTTTTGCTTGTTCGCGCTTTCTAGCGGCGCATTCTCAGTGCTCGCCGCTCCTGCTCGTCTTAAGGTGAGTGAGAACAAACACTTTCTTGTTAAGGACGATGGGGAACCCTTCTTCTACCTGGGCGATACGGCCTGGGAACTCTTTCATCGCTTGAACCGTGAGGAGGCCGACCGGTACCTGGCAGATCGGGCTGCCAAACGCTTTACGGTGATTCAGGCAGTTGTATTGGCGGAACTGAACAGCCTTGATGCCCCCAACGCCTATGGCGCGTTGCCTCTCGTTGACCATGATCCCACTCGCCCCAATGAAGCCTACTTTCAGCAGGTGGATTACGTTGTAAAGAAGGCGGAAGTCCTGGGTCTATATGTGGGAATGTTGCCGACCTGGGGCGACAAAGTGGGAGACACCGCGCATTCCCACGACAGCGCAGAGATATTCACGCCGGACAGCGCCCGCGTCTATGGCGAGTTTCTGGGGAGGCGGTATAGGAACAGTCCCATCATCTGGATTCTCGGCGGCGACCGGCAGCCGAACACGGAAATGAAACGCGCTATCTGGCGCGCAATGGCAAAAGGATTGCGCGCAGGAGACGGCGGCAATCACCTCATTACCTTCCATCCACCGGGAGGCAGCTCCTCAGCCGAGTGGCTGCATGGGGAGGAGTGGCTGGACTTCAACATGATGCAGAATGGGCATAATACGGATACGGACGTGTGGAACCGTGTCGGCAAGGATTATGCCCGCAATCCGACCAAACCTGTTGTGGATGGGGAACCCCTCTACGAAGACCATCCCATCGCCTTCAATGCCCGTGAGCGCGGCTACTCCAACGCGGCAGATGTTCGCAAGTTCGCCTACTGGGATGTGTTTTCCGGCGCGTGTGGCTACACCTACGGCAACCATTCCATCTGGCAGATGAACAAGCCTGGCAAGGAACCAATCAACGGCCCACTCAACTATTGGTACGACGCCCTCGATCATCCCGGCGCACAGCAGACGCAGCATCTTCGCGCTCTTGTAGAATCGCGTCCTTACCTTAACCGCATTCCCGATCAATCTTTGCTGGCTTCTGAGCCGAGCGCGGGCGGTAAGCACATTCAGGCCACGCGCGCTTCGGACGGAAGTTACGCCTTCGTGTATATTCCCGCCAGTCGAGCGTTCGCGGTTCACATGGACAAGATTGCCGGAAACAAGGCACAAGCCTGGTGGTTTAATCCACGCACGGGGATTGCATCGCGAATCGGAGAGTTCTCTCATGTTGGGGCAAGCATCCGCGAGTTTACCCCAAAGGATGTCGGTGAGAACGTGGACTGGGTACTGGTAATAGACAACGCCACAAGCAACTTTGTAACTCCGGGAAAACGCAAGTGAACTGTCACGATTTGGTGGCCGCGCGCAACCCTCATAAAGGGGGAAGTATAGTCGAGCGGCCTCTTTGTCGAGGCGCTGATTGCGTACCTGGGCGGGATCCTTGCCGAGCTTGCCCTCGTCTCGCTGCTTTCGAAAGTTAACGGGAGGGGAGGCGTAGAGCCCTTCGCGCCTCAGGAGCGCTCCGAGTTGTCCGGTCTGTTTGCAGGCGTCGGCTTCGGCGAGGATGCGCAGTGTGACCGCCGCGGTGAAAGTTCGCCTGGGTGCGCGCTGGCTAACTTCGGGATCGGGCCGGCTCGCCGCTGTTTCGTTGTGGGCTTTGGCTGGCATATGCCCGTTATTGTGTGCCGCGTTCACTGGCGATTCCGGTGAGGGCAAAAGCATGATCATGTTCTGCGCGGGGTGGTGCGGGGTGGTGCTGTATACCGGCGACCGCGTGGTGCCCTTTGGAGAGCGACTCTGTGCAGTCCCGCTCTCCGTTCTCTGGAGCGGGGCGTCGGAACAACGCCCGCAACCCGAATAGCTGCACGCTCGACAGCGAGCGTATTCCGCGGACACGATCAGAAACGAGCCAGAAGCCGCGGCATGGCCCGGCTGCACTTCACTGGTGCAAATTCACCACAGCGTGGGTAATATCTATCCATGTACCGAAGAAATATCGCCGCCAATCTAAGAGCCGCTCTTGCGGACACGCCCGTCGTCCTGCTGGTTGGCGCACGCCAGACCGGAAAGACTACTCTGGTCCGGGATCAGGGATTGACGCCCGACAAAGCCCCCTATGCCACTCTGGACGATCTGGATGTTCTTGCTGCTGCCGTGTCGGACCCGGCTGGATTCCTGGCAGGGCTGGGTGCAGCGGGTGAACCGGTCATTCTAGATGAGGTGCAGCGCGCCCCCGGCCTCTTTCAGGTCATCAAAGCGAGCGTGGATCGCGACCGACGACCCGGGCGCTTTCTGCTGACGGGCTCTGCCAATGTGCTGCTCCTTCCCAGACTTTCGGACTCCCTGGCCGGGCGAATGGAACGCCTGACGCTCTGGCCGCTTTCGCAAGCGGAGATTGAAGGAGTGGAGGAGAGCTTTGTCGACACGCTTTTTGCTTCGACATCGCCGCTTACTGCGTTCGCATCGCTGCCTGCCGTGTCCCGCGAAGACGTTATCGAGCGCGTGGTGCGAGGAGGCTACCCGGAGCCGATGGCGCGAACCGCAGCCCGCCGACAGAACTGGTTTGAGTCGTATATTGCCACAATCCTGCAGCGAGATGTGCGGGACCTGGCGAACATTGAGGGACTGACCCAGATGCCACGTCTGCTCTCCATCCTCGCGGCCCGAACCGCGTCGCTGCTGAACACCGCCGATATCTCCCGCACGGCCAATATTCCCTACTCGAGCTTGACCCGCTATCTCGCTCTGCTGGAGACCACTTACCTCACCTGTACAGTGCCGGCATGGAGCGGCAGCCTCACCACACGACTCCTAAAATCGCCCAAGATCGTGCTGAGCGATACGGGGCTGGCGGCGCATCTCCTGGGGCTCTCCTCAGAGCGGCTTCTTCAGCAGCCAGCTCATCTCGGCGGGCTGCTCGAAAACTTCGTAGTGATGGAAGTCCTCAAAGATATCGGTTGGAGCGAGACGCGGCCCAGGCTCTATCACTGGCATACGGAAAAGCGCGAGGAGGTCGACCTCCTGCTCGAAAAGCGGGACGGCAGTCTCGTAGGGATCGAAGTGAAAGCGTCGGCAACAGTCGGGGCAGGAGATTTCAAGGGGCTTCGCGCTCTGCAGACGTTAACGGGCGATCGGTTCCTGCGTGGGCTGGTGCTGTATACCGGCGACCGCGTAGTGCCCTTTGGAGAGCGACTCTTTGCCGTACCGCTCGCGGCGCTCTGGAGCTCGCCACCGCAACACCGCGCGCAGGCCGAATAGCTACACGCTCGACGCCGAGCAGCCAAACGGTCGCACGCAGCGCAGCAGCTTGACGGAAACGCCCTCGATAGTCCGATTTGACATTCGGGGCACACCACAGCGGAGAGAAACGGCGTACGCAGAGTCAGGCTCTCGTGCCGCCACGGCATGTTCCTCGGTTCGAACGCCCTGATGCCAGATTCCGCTGCCCGATACGCTCTGGCCTTGTCACAATCGCGGCAGCGACTGGTCGTCGACCGGTCAAGTTCCCTCAGGGCGTGCATGCTCCTCATTTACCTCATACACCCTCCCGTCAAACTCGCGATACGTGAAACCAATGGTCAGGTTCTTACTTGTGGCAACGAAACCTCGACAATCGGCTTTCACGGAGGCCCAGGGCGAACGCATCTAAACTCTTGGCCGAGCGGGAATCTTTGCCGCATGCGTTTCGTACG
>JBBRJW010000304.1:0-4863 GCA_038218705.1 Chthonomonadales bacterium
TCACTTTGATTGTAGGGCGTGGAGTTCTTCACGCGCAATCATACGGCCGGGCAAAGCAAATGATTCCCGCAAGGGTGAACTGTTACGCCTTCAGGCGGTTCGCGCCGGTCTTTCTGGGATCGGGTACACTGCCGGCACAGAGCCACGAGGAGCGATATGGACGAGATATTACCGGAGCAGATGGCGGCATGCCTGGAAGTGCTGCAGCGCGTGGCGGAGCGGCCATCGCTCGTGCGCGGCAATGCGCGCTTTAATGGCCTCGTGTCGAAGGTCTATAAGGAGGCTCGCCGTAATGAGCAGCGGGAGGAGCGCTTTCAGCGGCAGCAGCAGGATCGCGCGCTCCAGGCCTCGACCGTAATGGTGCAGATCCAGCGCGACGCCACGAGCGCGGCCGCGCTGCCACCGCCTCCGACCGACGCATCGCGCCGGCTCCACGAGCCCGAGACGTGCTACGTCTGCAAGGAGCCGTTCGTCGATCTCCATTTCTTCTACCACCTCCTCTGCCCGAAGTGCGCGGCGTACAACTACGCCATGCGCGATCTCCACGCCGACCTCCGAGGGCGCACTGCGCTGGTCACAGGCGGGCGCGTGAAGATCGGCCATCAGACTGTGCTCAGACTGCTCCGGGATGGAGCGCGAGTGATTGTAACGACGCGCTTTCCTCGCGCCGCGGCGAAACGGCTCTCTGAAGAGCCGGACTTCTCGGACTGGCGCGAGCGTGTCTCGGTGTGCGGCCTCGATCTGCGTAACATCCCGACCGTCGAGGCGTTTGCCGAGTATCTGCTGGAGAGCGAGCCCGCCCTTGACATACTGATTCACAACGCTGCCCAGACCGTGCGCCGCCCGCGCGGTTTCTACACGGCGCTCATGGAGCAGGAGCTCGCTCCCCGGGATACACTCGCCATTCCCGCCCAGGAGCTGGTCCGTCTGCAAGCGCCATCCACTCTCCACGTGGCGGATAGCTCCGCGCTCCTGCCAGGAGTGATGGAGGGGGTTGCCGACGTGCTGCCGCCGGACAGGCTTGCGGACAACGAGGAGCGCGCGGACTCGCGTAATATGAATAGCTGGCTACTCACGCTGGATCAGGTCGGGGCCTCGGAAATGCTCGAGGTGCAGCTCGTGAACTCCGTCGCGCCCTTCCTGCTTAACAGCCGCCTCAAGCCGCTGATGGTCCGCTCGCCGTTCGACCGCCGCTTCATCGTGAATGTCTCGGCGATGGAGGGGCAGTTTCGCCGCCACAAGACGATCTTCCACCCCCATACCAACATGGCCAAGGCAGCGCTCAATATGATGACGCGGACTTCGGGGGATGACTACGCGCGCGATGGGATCTACATGAACAGCGTTGATACCGGCTGGGTGACCGACGAGAATCCTGGCCCCAAGCGCGAGCGGCGCGAGGGGGAGGGAGACTTTCCCCCTCTCGACATCGTAGATGGCATGGCGCGCATCTATCACCCGATAGCGCTGGGGATAAACAGTCCCGAAACGCCTCTCTCCGGGCAGTTTCTGAAGGACTTCGCCCCCTGCGCGTGGTAACTGCGGAAGGTTCCGATCGCGTTAGGCTGGCCTGCGCCTCCAACGCCGCCCCCGCGCGCCGCCTGAGTCGGAGCCGCACATAACGTTCCTCGGAGAAGCTCAATATGACCTCCACTCAACGAAGCGAAATCCTCCCCCGCTCCGAGCCGGAAGCGGAGGGGATCTCGAGCAGCGCCATCCGCGACTTCCTTGCGGCAGTTGATCGAGAAGTCGATTCCCTGCACACGTTTATGCTGCTTCGCAATGGGAGGGTAGTCGCGGAGGCCTCCTGGGCGCCCTACACGCTGCCTCAGCGCCACATGCTGTTTTCGCTCAGCAAGAGTTTCACCTCTACCGCTGCTGGACTCGCAATCGCGGAGGGCTTCTTCGCGCTCGATGACCTCGTGGTCGATCTCCTGCCGGCCACCGCTCCTCCGCCCGCGAGCAGGAGCGAGCTGCTGGGCCGCCTGAAAGTGCGGCACCTGCTCTCGATGACAACGGGACAGTCCGAAGACTCGCTTCCGGCCTTTTTGCGCGGCACTGCCCGCGACTGGCAGCGAGCGTTCTTCGCACTCCCGGTGGAGCACGAGCCAGGGACCTACTTTGTCTATAATAGCGGCGCGACCTACATGGTTTCCGCGATCATTCAGCAGACCACGGGGCTCCGCGTTACAGATTTTCTCATTCCTCGCCTGTTTGATCCACTCGGAATCTCGGACCCTCAGTGGGAGCGATCGCCGGAGGGCATCGATACGGGCGGCTGGGGCTTGTCGCTTGCAGCCGAGGAGATTGCGCGCTTCGGGCAGCTCTGTCTCGACGGTGGTTTCTGGAAGGGGCAGCGGCTCCTACCCGAGGCGTGGGTGCGCGAGGCCACGAGCAGGCAGGTTGCAAACGGCTCCGACCCGGAGAGTGATTGGGCGCAGGGCTATGGTTACCAGTTCTGGCGATGTCGGCACAACGCGTATCGCGGCGATGGGGCTTTCGGGCAGTACTGCGTGGTGATGCCCGAGCAGAACGCGGTGCTGGCGATGACAGGCGGGCTGGGCGATATGGGAGCGCCGCTTCGGCTGGCGTGGGAGCACCTCCTACCCGCGATGGGCAGTGCGCCGGCCGAGCGCAGACCGGGCGCTGCCGAAGGTCTACACTCGCTCTGTGCATGCCTTCGCCTCCGGCCAGCGCCGGGCGAGCCCATCGGAGAACCGGGTGAGTTCGCGGGGCGCTTCGTGCTCGACCCCAATGGGGAAGGGCGCGAGTGGGTGGAGCTGAGCAGATCGCGGGAAGTGGGTCTCAGCCTGAGCATTCGAGATGGGGGCGGAACGCATGTTTTGCCCCTGCCGCCTGCCGGGGAGTGGGCCACGATCGAGAGCGCGTTCGACCTTCCCACGCAGGGAGTACTGGACCATGGCGCGAGCTTCCTGGCGAGTCGCGCCATGGGTGTGAGCGCGGCTCGAACCGGCGCGGCGAGCATCGTCGTCCGTCTTGCGTTTCTTCCAACACCCTTCGTGGCGGACCTGCATCTCGCTATTACAGCGGAACGACTCATCATGCAGTACACGTCGAATGTAGCGTTCGGCCCGCGCGAACGGAAGCCCATAGTCGGGCGCCGCGTACGCGGCTAACCGGGAACCAGGACCGGGCATCCAACGGTATACTCATGTAGTATGAGCGTACCACGCGCAAGTCGAGGAGTTTTGCAGCGACTTCCCTGGCATTTGCTCCTCGCTGCGTGGGTAATCGCACTGGAGATAGGAAAGCAACAGGATGGCCAGACGAAATTTCGATCCCATGCATGTCTTCTTCCAGCTCGACGGGGAGATGCGCCGTGATTCAGCTGACCGTATGCGATCTCTCCTATTTCGGCCGGCCGTGGATATGTTTGAATCCGAGGATGCACTGATCCTTAAGATGGAGATCGCGGGAGTTCGTCCCCAGAGGCTGAACATTACACTCTCTGCCGACGATCGAACGCTCAGTATCGCCGGCGGGCGCCGGGAGGAGCCCTCCGAGCAGCGTGACAGAATTCGATGCCATCATCTGGAGATCTACTATGGCGAATTCGAGCGCGAAATTGTGCTGCCGGCGGGTGTTCGCATAGACCGCGAAAGCATCGCCGCCTCGTACCGCGATGGATTCCTCCATATCACGCTGCCAAAACGGGTTGCTCCCGAGCCGAAGAGCCGAACGATCAGCATATCGAGCGAGTAGCCGCAGCAGGCCACTGTTATTACCGCGCGCCAGGAACCGGTTTCCGAAGAGTCGCCAGGCGCGCAAACGTATTTCGAGAGAGAAACCATGAATAAGAGAACGCGCAAGAAGAGTGAAGAGCCCGAGGTTTCGCCGGACGCCGCGCCAGAGGCAGATGCCATCGAGATCGACCTGACCAGGAAGGCGGCTAAGGACGCAGCCTCGATGGAGGAGCTGGGAGTAGACGCGCCGCACATTCCCGAGATTATCAACCTTCTTCCCCTGCGCGAAGTCGTAATCGTCCCGGTGCTTGTCGCCCCATTGGGCGTAGGTCGGGAGAATTCGATCAAGCTGATTAACGACGCCACCAGTTCTGGCAGCCGGGTGATCGGCGTCGCCTGTCTGAAGGATCCCTCTGTTGACAACCCGACGCTCGATGACGTCTACCGAATTGGCACGGCCGTCGTGATCCGCATGATGGCGCAGGTGCCGGAGGGCATCAAGCTCATCGTTCAGGGGCTGCGGCGCTTCGAGATCGTGGAAGCGCTTGAGACGACACCGTATCTGAAGGTGCGAATTCGACTGATTGAAGATCAGCCGATCGCGGAGGAGGACCGGCTGGAGATAGAGGCGCTCAAGCGCAATATCAGCCAGCTCTTCAACCGCATCGTGCAGCTGTCGTCGGACCTGCCGGATGAGATGCAGTCGATGCCGGACAACGTGCAGGACCCGAACGTGTTGACGGATTTGATCGCTGCTCAGATGCCGCGGTTCACGTTCCAGGAGCGCCAGGAGATTCTGGAGGCACTCGACCTGAAGTCGCGAATGACGAGGCTAATGGCGCTTCTCTCTCGCGAGGTCCAGCTGGTGGAGCTCGGGAGCCGCCTGCAGTCCGAAGTAGCGCAGGAGATGGGGAAGTCGCAGCGGGAGTACTACCTCCGCGAGCACCTGCGGCAGATCCAGAAGGAGCTGGGCGAGGGAGACGATCGGACGCAGGAGATTGATGGTCTGCGCGAGAAGATCGCGGCCTCGGGAATGCCTGCGGAAGCGCGCAAAGAGGCCGAGCGCGAGCTGGATCGGCTGGGCCGGATGAACCCTGCAGCGCCTGAGTACAACGTCTCGCGGACCTACCTGGACTGGATGATCGCGATGCCCTGGCAG
>JBBRJW010000305.1:0-4857 GCA_038218705.1 Chthonomonadales bacterium
CCGACATACTGCCGCGAGCGTTCTTGCCCGCATTGACAGCGATACCTACGAGAGCCTGCGTCAGCATGCGAACGCTGACAGGACGGAAATTGCGGTTCGCCTGAGGAAGCTCGATACCGAGTGGGATACCGATCGAACCATCGAAACCGAGGCCTCGCTGATGGCGCTGACAGGGCTCACGCTGGGTGTCCTCGTCAACCGGAAGTTCTTTGCGCTCCCGGGCATCGTCGCGAGCATGGTGCTGCTGCATGCGACCACCGGTTGGTACCCGTTGCTCCCACTTTTTCGGCGGCTTGGCGTTCGCTCCGCCAGAGAGATCAACCGTGAGCGGTATGGTCTTAAGGCCCTCCGGGGCGACTTTGATCACATGGAGGACGCGACGTTATTCGCATCGCGGCATGAAGGCGATCACCATTCACGCACCGCTGAACCCGACTTGCATTGATGCTTCGGCACAAGGATATAGACATGTTCACGAAGTTGCTGCCTGACACCAGTACCCGGGCCGAGAGGGCGACGAGCCCTGCGGTCAACGCGGTCATACATGGCCGCGATAATGCAGAGATTGCCCGGTATGAAACCGCAAGCCCGGAAGAGATCTCTGAGCGCATCTGGCAGCTAGAGACGGAATGGGATGTCGAGCGCACGCTGCAAGCGAACGCCTCGACTCTGTCCCTGATAGGCGTGGTGCTTGGTCTTCGCAGTGATAGGCGCTTTCTGCTGCTTCCTGCTGTTGTATTCGGCTTCTTTCTGGAGCACGCACTTCAAGGGTGGTGTCCGCCCCTGCCCCTCTTGCGCCGGCTGGGAGTGCGCACTCAGAGAGAGATTGACCGCGAGAAGTACGCTTTGAAAGCCCTTCGGGGAGACTTCGATGATGTGGCCGGGGTACAGTCCGGAGAGGCGCAAGCGCGCGTGCAGGCGGTGCTGCGCGCCATAGACCGGTAACTTTGCCGACCGGCCCTGAGGGCGGATCACCGAACCGGCATTGCTCATCGCCCTGCTTCGGCCCAGCGTTTCGGGCCGCCGGGGTGGATGCCTCTGTCTATGCCTAGACCGTGGCGGGAGAACTCACATCGATAAGAAGAACGTATTGAGAAGGTTTGCTATGACCGCATGGGCGCTGCTGGCACTGTGCGGGCTGGCAGCACCCGGTGCGAGCGTGAAGGCGCAGCAACCTCCCGCGAACTCCGCCTTGCGAGACGGGTCGCCGGATGCTGCCTCGGAGCAGCAGCCAGCCCGCATGCCTGCTCCGGACGCTCCGTCTGCGGACAAGAGTGCTGCCGGGAAGATGAAGCAGATGCGGGGGATGTCCGGAGGAGCAAAAGCGCAGAGCGACACTCACCGCATGCAGGGCCACACAATGGCAGGAATGGCTATGGACGGGATGCATGGCATGACGTCTGCGCTGGCCGGCGTACCGGAGATGCAGATGGCATCAGGTACTTCGTGGCAGCCGGTGGTGTCACCGATGTTCGGCATGCACACAATGTCTGGTCGATGGTCTCTGATGACGCACTACAATGCCTTCTTGTCCTACGACCGCCAGGAGGGGCCACACGGCGACTACCAGTTCAATTCAACCAACTGGATCATGCTGATGGCCCAGCGCCCTGTAAAGGACGACCGGTTGATGTTTCGAGTTATGCTCAGTCTCGAGCCCCTGACGGTCACCGCGGGCGGGTACCCACTGCTCTTCCAGTCTGGCGAGCAGTACCATGGCAGGGCGCTTGTGGATCGGCAGCACCCACACGATCTGTTCATGGAGCTCTCGGCAAAGTACACCCATCCGCTCGGAAAGGAGAGTGCCGCGTTCTTGTACGCAGCTCCATCCGGCGAGCCTGCCCTCGGCCCCACGGCATTTCCGCACCGCATGTCGGCCACCGATAATCCAATCGCGCCTATTTCACACCACTGGCTCGACAGCAGTCATATTCAGTTCGGCGTCTTCACGCTGGGCGCCTGGAAGCGCAATGTGCAAATAGAAGGTTCCTACTTTACCGGCCGGGAGCCTAACGAATTTCGATATGACTTCGCGCCGCTTCATCCTGACTCGTTTTCTGGCCGGCTATCCTATAATCCCGGCCCAAATTGGAGCCTGCAGGCCTCCTATGGCTCGATTCACAGCCCGGAGCAGCTTCGCCCTACCGAAAGCAATCGTCGAACGACGGCTTCGGTCACCTATGCTCTCCCGCGGCGCGACGGCGGCTTCCTCGCTGCCATGGCCGGCTTCGGTAACAACAGCAGCGGCGGCAGTAACTCCGACGCCTACCTGGCGGAGGCGGACCTCAATATTGCCAACCGTAACACATTCTTCGGTCGATTTGAAACTGTAAACAAGCTGGGTGAGGAGCTGGCACTTAACCCGGCGAACAAGAAGTTCCGGATTACTGAAGTTACGCTTGGTTACTTGCGCGACTTTACTCCGAATCGCTCGTATCAAACAGGCCTGGGAGCGGCCGTCACTTTCAATATGCACCCGGGCTCGCTGGACAGTCTCTATGGCAGGTCTCCGATGGGGTACTGGGTGTTCTTCCGCATCCGACCCGCGGCGATGAAGCATGGAGGAGCCGGGGAGATGGGCAAGCCAATGCAGTCCGGCACCGATAACATGGAAGGTATGAAGCACTGATAAACGGACGCACGATGTCACGGCTTACTTCTCGGCCTTTTCCCAACATCCGCTGCGCCGAATGTCCTCTGGTGTTGTGAAAACGGGCTGACGGGTCAGGCCTGCGCCCCAGGTTTGACCATTTTCGTCTCCAGAGAGTTCAGGTCCGGAGTGAAACCCGAGGGCACGGCTGCAGCCGGGCTACCCGGGCGAACCGGGATCGTGTCCAATCAATTCGCGGCCTAACCATGACGGGTTTTCCTTCTTGACTTACGAACTCTGTGAGCCGTGAGCCTGTTGGCGGCAGCAGCCAGAGCAGAGAAATCAAGCATGGAGAGCCTTGCGTAGGTTCGCATCTCTGTATGCGCCCGATTCCAGTTCTCATGTGGTTCCACGAGCGCGGCTCCGTTCCGCCAGAATGCACCTCTTTCCGCATCGGGCACGGGAAGGCAGGCGAGATTAACGGGAACACGCTGGAAACTGTCCAGGTCTCTTCAGTGCGCCTCAGCAAAACTACTTTGATTCTGCGTCCCGATTTATAGCGGATACACACTCCTCGGAAAGCAGGAATGTTATGGAAACAGTAGACGGAGCCCGCCTTCATGCGCCACTCTCACTTCCTTTTTCCGACGCCCTGGTCCGGGTGAAGGAGGCCTTCAAGGCCGAAGGGTTCGGTGCATTGAGCGAAATGGACGTCCGCAAGGCGCTCCAGGAAAAGCTCGGAGAAAAGATTGAGCCTTACACCATCTTGGGCATGTGCAATCCGCAGCTAGCGGCTCGGGCGATTGCCGCTGAGCATGAGATTGGGCTCTTCTTACCGTGTAATGTACTTTTGCATGCCTGCGGGGGTATGGTGAACGTGACCGCACAGGATCCGATTCAGCTCATGCAGATGACGCATAACGCGGCACTGCAGCCGATTGCCGAGGAGGCACGTCTGCGCATTGCGCGGGCGATCGCCAGCCTGAGCGAATGACAATGGTTCGGGGGCTGCAATAGGCGGGAACACGAACGCGACGTCGCCCCCATGTTCTTCCCAGGTACAAAACGATACAGGTATTACCTGATGAGCAGGAGACATGCAGCTACGCGCGGGACCTTTAGCTTTGCCGGAATCAAGTGCTGCGACCGTGTGTTCCACGATACTCTGACCGGCAATGGCGCGTGCCGCCCGGCGACGTTCCAGCCCCGCCAACAAGCTGCAGATCCCCTGGGAAGTCGAAGCCTGCACGCAACCTGGCCCTCTCGCTGCGCGCGTGCGCCGCGAAGGGCGCCCCTCTCACATCCTCGCCAACTCCCGCAGACAGGGCCCCGAGATAGTCGACGCCCCTCGGCGGGAATCGCGCCAGATCGCTCGCCCGGAAGCCGAAACCAGTGATCTCGCTGCTTTGGGCACTGAGCGCGCGAGCGTCGGGCGAGACGTCCGCGCGCTGGGGGCGTGCGGCCACCACTGCCCGATGGACAATCGCGAATCCGTTGCACAATATAGGTCGCCGATCCTATCTCACGGACATTGGCAACGTCCGCTAGCGCTCTCCGCGGCGAGCAGGAGTTATGATCGGATTCCGCGAACCATTAGCTGTGCCGCAATGTTGATGTAGTATTCCTTTTGTGGCACAGGGCGTCGGGCGGATCGTGGCCGAACAGATACTTTAGGATTTGGACAGGCTCGGGGGAGCTGATGGCGAATGGGAATCTGCGTGTCGGGATCGCGGGCCAACGGGGCGGCGCATTCGTCGCCGCGCTCAGTGCACTTCCTGGCGTGGAGCTCGCGGCGCTCTGCGATATCGATCCGGCGACGCTGGACCGCGAAGCGAGCTTGCATGGCATCCCGGGCCGCTTTACCCGCTTTGAGGAGATGCTCGATTCTGTCGATGCCGTGATCGTCGCGACGCCCATGCAGTGCCATGCCGAGCAGGCGATTCTGGCGCTCCAGGCGGGGAAGCACGTACTCTCCGAGGTGACGGCCGCAGTCACCCTGGAGGAGTGCTGGCGCATTCGCGACGCCGCCCTCGCGACTCCTGCGGTCTATATGCTCTCCGAGAACTACTGCTATCGGCGCGACTGCGTATTGGTGCGCGAAATGGCCCGTGAAGGAGTGTTCGGCGAGCTCACTTTCGGCGAGGGCGAGTATCTGCACGACTGCAAGGCGCTCCATCACACCGCCGATGGTCGCCCCACGTGGCGGTACTACTGGCAGGTGGGCGTTAATGGATCCACTTACCCGACACACAGTCTGGGTCCGGTAA
>JBBRJW010000306.1:0-4850 GCA_038218705.1 Chthonomonadales bacterium
CGGTTCATGCTTCGCACCTCAGAGATCATCGTCCGCTGCGCACTGGAGCGCAAGGAGAGCCGGGGAGCGCAGTGGCGCCTCGACTATATGGAGAAGGACGACGCCTACTGGGGCAAACGGAACCTCATCGCGACAAAGGACGGCGACAACGTGAAGATCGTCGAGCGACCTCTGCCCGAGATGCCTGCCGAGCTGAAAGCCGTAGTCGAGGAGTACAAGTAAGATGAAAACGATTACGCTTCGCGTCTATCGTGGCGATGCCGAGAGCGGCGCGCTGGTCGATTATCCGGTCGAGACGTTCCCCGGCATGGTTGTTCTGGACGCAATCCATCAGATACAGGGCACTCAGGACAGTACACTGGCGTGCCGCTGGAACTGCAAAGCGGCCAAGTGCGGCTCCTGCAGCGCCGAAATCGACGGTCACCCGAAGCTCATGTGCAAGAGCCGTGTGGACGACTACCCCTCCGGCGTTATCACAGTCGGCCCCATGAAGGCCTTTCCACTGAAGAAGGACCTGGTAACGGACGTCTCCTGGAACTACCGCGCGGCCTCCAAGATCCCGCCGCTTTCGGTGAAGCCCGAAAACGCAGGCAAGCCTTTCAACCTCCAGCAGGTAGATGTGGACCGGATTCAGGAGTTTCGCAAGTGTATCGAGTGCTTCTGCTGCCAGAACGTATGCCATGTTATACGGGACCATCAGCGGACCGATGGCTTCTTCGGGCCACGCCAGATGGTGCGCATCGCCAGTCTGGAGATGCACCCGATGGATGGCCTGAACCGCCACGAGCAGCTAAAGGGTGAGGCGGGCGTGGGCTTCTGCAACATCACCAAGTGTTGCACCGAAGTCTGCCCGGAGCACATCCACATCACCGACAACGCGATCATTCCGCTCAAGGAGCGCGTCGCGGACGACTACTTCGACCCGGTCCGTGGCCTGCTGGTTAAGATCGGCGTTATCAAACGCACAACCAAAGCGCCGCTCGACTCCGTTCCCAACGACCTGACGAAGATCCACATCGAGCCGCGCTGACCGCGCGACGGTCCCGCTCGTGATGAGGCCCCGCTCTCCGCCCTGGTGGAGAGCGGGGCCTCATCGCTTGTGCCAAACTGCTTTGCCGCGAGTGTCGCACGCCGCAATAGCTCTGCGAACCGGGCACGCGCGCTACCGATTATCAGCGTGGAAGGATGGCGAGCACCAGGCCGGGGTCGGAAAGGTCTCCAGGCGTGGACGACTGCATGCCAATCCGGTCGATCAGCGCACCCGACAGGGACAGGGTGTTTGCCGTGACATGCACCTGGCGGGTTACATCCTCCGCTCGGTCGCCGGCGAGGTCCTGCGCCACGATTCGGGCCCGGCCGAGCGGGCGGGGCAGTCGGATCGTCAGGGTTCTGTAGTGGCCGAAAACGCCAAATGGGCCCGGGGCATCACCTGCATCTACCGTAACGTCGGCCGGCGGCACGAACCACTCCCGACTCGTATGAGTTCGCCCCAGCGTGCAGACCGCGACAGCGCCGTTAGGGAAGCGCCCTGCGATCACGTAGGGCGGTTCGCCCTCCGCTGTCACGGCGGGCAGGGGCAGGCCGCGCGACACCCGTGCGGGCGCGCCCTGCTTTACGACCTTGCCGATCTTGTCGCTTTCCCAGGTTTCGCCTCGCCCAAACTGCCATTCATCCGTCAGGATGCGGCTGTCGAGCCTGACATACCCGCGGCCCGCGCCGAACGGCGCGGCAATACGCTGCCAGCGGAGGGCGCGCACCACTTCGTCCATGCGCCGTTTGACCTGTCGCGTCCCGTTAAAGAAGAGGTCGGGATCCCCGCTAGGTCGCAGGCCACTCAGCGGAAAGCGCATCACACCCATGGTGCAGCCGAGCGCGGCAGCCACGTAGACCTCGTCCTCGCAGTTGAGAAGAGCCGTCACCTCCGGGTGGCCTTGCGCGCCGTTCAGTATCTCGGCGACCCGGTCGAGAGTGGTTGGTATGGAGAGGGCCGCGCTCACATCGTAGGTTCGGTACACTTCGGTACTGCGCAGGATGCGCTGGCGCACGGAGTCCCACGGCTGCGCACCGAACCTGCCGTCCGCGCTCCAATCGCCATTGAACGGCCCTTCGCCGTTCACATGCTCGAGAATCAGTGCCGGATACCGCGTGTCGCGAAGATGGGCCACCGAATAGTCCCCGTCCCCACCGTCGATCTTCCAGTAGGCTACTCCGGCGTCTTTGCTCCACTGCAGCAGCGGCGTGATCAATTCGGCCGCGCCTGGGGTCCCCCTCGTCCAGAGCCCCAGCCCGCGCCATCCCTCTTTTGTGATGGCCTTACGGAGCAGCACCAGTCTCTGGGAGGGCACTCCGGCAAACGACGGGAACTTCTGGACATCGAGCTCCATGGAGGATTGGGCCCCCGTGTAGTAACCATCGTCCATGAGGAATAGGAGATCCTGGCGAACCTTCGGGTAGTAGGTCTTCGCCCAGCCGCGCGGCCCGAACATCTGAGCTTCGGTGAACGCCTGCTTCGCACGCGAGGAGCCCGCCCCGCCCTCCAATTGCGCAATGTCGATGGTCGCAGCGCCCTGCCCCGTAACGTAGTTTTGCGCGGCCCAGGTGCAGTAGTAGTTCGGGGCGGCGGCGGGCTTCAGCGGCACAAGGTTCAGATGCGCCTGGGCAAACCCGGCACTGCTCGCTCCCTGACCGAGCAGTATGGCCAGCCCCAGGGCACAGCGGGCTCGTACATTCAAAATCTTACGGTGTCCCGGACTCCATGCGGTTCTCATTGTCTCGTCTACTTTCTCGCGGGCACTGCGGCCCTATGCCGGATACTATCCACCGTCGCTGTTCGCGGCCTGCGCGCTGACATCTGGCTCGCTGAAGCCGAGGAGCACTCCCGACACCCTTCCTCGCCACAGGGCCAGAGGCCGACGCGACTGCTGCGAAGAGGGTGGTGAGTCCAATGGCGCACACGAGAGCCCGTGCAATCGGGATGCGCGGCCCACCCGCCCGCAAGAACCGCAGGCGCTCATCACCAAGCGTCAGCCCCAGATCATCGCCCCTCGATATCATCGGTTATAGTCTCGCTTTCACCGGGCATCGAGGGTTGCCACGCCGCGCCAGCCGCTGCTTTTCACTAGTCCTGGTGTTCAGGCTCATGAGCCCCACGATCCACACCAAGCATGGCTGCAATGATACTACAATGTCGCACTCCTGGCAATTGGCCGGACGCCTCTCTATGTGATCCAGGAGCGATACATCCATGTTCGCTCTATACCAGCGGGCCCAAGTGCAGATCAGCGTCTGGCGCCTTCCTCCACACGCTCGGGCGGCGCGGGTATACTCGGACCACTACCACGTCGAGGTAATCATGGACCCACGCACTCCACGCCAACGGCCAATCGACCGCAAGGCTCTCGTCACTCGCCATAATATCACCCGCATGGAGAATAACCCGCGCAGCCCGCTGCAGGTTGGAAACGGCTCCTTTGCCTTCGGCGCGGACATTACCGGCCTGCAGACCTTCACCCCGTTTAACACGATGTCGCACTGGGGCTGGCACTCCTTCCCGCTTCCTGCAGGCCAGGCGTCCGACCAGTTTCAGGGCGAGCTGTGGGATACCCACGGCCGGCAGGTTCGCTACCCGATTCCCAACTCCACGCAGCCCGAGCTGGCGGCCTGGCTGAGCCAGAATCCACATCGGTTCCACCTTGGGCGCATCGGCCTCACACTCAGCAGCAGGAGTGGCGGAGCGGTCTCTCTGGCGGACCTGCAGCAGACGATCCAGATGCTCGATCTCTGGAGCGGGGAACTGACCAGCCGGTTCGCGATCGAGAGTGAGCCAGTTACGGTTGCTACCTGCGCGCACCCCACACTCGACGCCATCTCCGTGCGGATCGAATCTCCGCTCGTTGGGCAGGGGCGCGTCGGCGCGTTTGTGGAGTTTCCGTACGATGACGGTCGCGAGTTCGCCGACTTCCTGGGTGAATTCCATGCGCCCATGCGCCACGAGACAAAGTCGCTGCGGGTCGACTCGCATCGTGCCGATCTCCTCCGTCGGATGGACGGCGATCACTCCTCCGTCTCGCTCTTATGGAACTCGGGAGCGAACTTTACGCGCGATGGCGCGCACCGTTTCCTGCTCCGTGCAGAGGGCACAGTTCTCGAGTTCGTTTGCGCCTTCGCGCCTGCGCCGCTGCCGCAGCATCTGCCGGACGCCGCGGCGTGTCGAGCCGCAAGCGCGCGCCACTGGTCCGCATTCTGGGAGCGTGGAGGCGCGCTCGATCTCTCGGCGAGCGCAGACCCGCGGTGGCATGAGCTGGAACGGAGAGTGGTGCTCTCCCGCTATTTAATGGCAGTGAACGAGGCTGGCAGCCTGCCGCCGCAAGAGAGCGGGCTTGTGAACAACGGCTGGAACGGCAAGTTCCACATGGAGATGACGTGGTGGCATACGGCGCACTACGCTCTCTGGGGCGAGCGCGAAACATATGAACGGGGAGTCGGGATCTACGGCCGCACGCTGGCCGGCGCGCGCGAGCGAGCCAAGGAGCAGGGCTATGCCGGCGCGCGCTGGCCCAAATGCACCGGGCCGGAGGGACGAGAATCGCCCCACGTCATCCACGCCCTGCTCATCTGGCAGCAGCCACACCCACTCTTCTTCGCCGAGCTCGACTACCGGGCGAATCCCACCGCCGCGACTCTGGCCCGCTGGGCCGAGATCGTGGATGCCACCGCAGACTTCCTCGCCTCCTACGCGTTTCTCAATCCCGGCACCGGGCTTTACGACCTCGGGCCACCCCTCTATGTGGTATCGGAGAACACGGACCCTCGCACGACGCACAACCCGACCTTCGAGCTAGCGTACTGGC
>JBBRJW010000307.1:0-4849 GCA_038218705.1 Chthonomonadales bacterium
CGACATCCGGGTCTCCAGGTCCTGGAACGAGTGCGGGAGGGTGGACGGTCCAGTCGACCAGGTCGGCGCTCGACCAGTGTCCCCAGCAGTGCCCGCCATGCGGGAGAGCCGGGTCCTGGAAGATCACCATCATGTGATACCGGCCGTTCCAGTAGAGTGCGCCATTCGGATCGAATGGCATTCCGACGCCCTCTTCGGGCAGTGCCGTGAGGTGATATCGCGGCCAGAGAGGGGTGCGCGATTCCGGTACGTTCACGGCGATTTTTGTGGTTCTTTGGGACAATCAGCACCCCCGTTGAGTGCGCGCAACGCCTTGATCTTTGTCTACCCATGTGCTATAATAATAGCGTTATTGCACGGTATTGAAAAGCCGTTGAGACTCGTTGCCGCCTCTTCTCTACCCCTGAGTGGTCCAATCGACCGGTAGGAAGCCGTTACCGGAGAACTCCGCGCGGCGCGATGGTTCTGCGTGCCCTTCGGAGGGCGCGGGAGGTTATCTAAGAGTATGGCGAGTAAGCCCCCGAAACACATTAATCTGGACAGTTCCGCCCCGATCAATTCCCCGGGAGGGGAGTCCGCTCCTGTTCGCACCGTCGAGCAGAAGAAGGAGGAGGCGGAGCAGCTAGCAAATATCGAGGCCGTCGGGCATGTAACGCACGTTTACAACGCCGCGCAGATTCAGGTTCTCGAGGGCCTGGAAGCAGTGCGACGTCGCCCTGCCATGTATATTGGCGGCACCGACTCCAAAGGCCTGCAGCATCTCTTTGTCGAGGTCTCCGATAATGCGGTCGATGAGGCGATGGCCGGCGTCTGCGACCGGATCGATGTCGTCCTCTACGCGGATGGCAGCGTTTCCGTGCAGGACAATGGCCGCGGCTTCCCGGTCGATATGAACGAGGAGTACGGAATGCCTGGCGTTGAGCTCGCGCTCACCAAGCTCCACGCAGGCGGCAAGTTCGATAGCGGCGCTTACAAGGTCTCCGGAGGACTCCACGGAGTCGGCGTCTCCTGCGTAAACGCCACTTCCGACTGGATGGAAGTGACCGTCACTCGTGACAGCAAGGTTCACCGAATTCGGTTCGAGCGCGGCATTACAAAGGTTCCGCTCAAGCAGGTCGGTAAGGCGAAGCCGAGCGAGCGCGGCACGCTGGTACACTGGCACGCCGACCCCGAGATCTTCGGCGAGAACGAGTATGATGCCGAGCGGATCGAGCGGCGGCTGCGCGAGCTGGCCTATCTGAACAAAGAGATCACGATCTCCTCGCGCAATGAGCGCGATCTGGTGCCCGAGGAGACAAGCCTGGTCGAGGGCGCCGAGCTCCTGGAGGGCGCGGAGGTCGCAGAGCCGAAGCTTGTGCCGCAGCAGCGTACTTACCACTACCCGAAGGGCCTCGCGGAGTATGTAGAGCACCTGAACGAGACGAAGGATGCGGTACACAAGCCGATCTACTTTGGTGGGGTCCGCGATACCACCATCGTCGAAGTGGCGCTCCAGTACAACCTGGGTTACCAGGAGACGATCCTCACGTTTGCAAACAACATCAACACCCCCGATGGAGGCACCCACCTCTCAGGCTTTAAGACCGCCCTTACTCGCGTACTCAACAACTACGCGCGCAAGAACGGCATTCTGAAAGAGAAGGACAACAACTTCAGCGGCGACGACGTGCGCGAAGGCCTCTCTGCGGTGATCTCCGTAAAGCTCACCAATCCGCAGTTCGAATCGCAGACCAAGGTGAAGTTGGCCAACACCGATGTCGAAGGCGCGGTCAGCACGATCGTTTTCGAGAAGCTCTCTGAGTACCTGGAAGAGAACCCCCAGGTGGGCCGCCGTGTGCTGGAGAAGGCCGTCACCAGCCAGCGCGCCCGCGAGGCGGCACGCAAGGCCGCCGACCTTGTGAAGCGGCAGAGCGCCCTCGAATCGAATTCGCTGCCCGGCAAGCTGGCCGACTGCTCCGACCGCGATCCGAAGCGGTGCGAGCTCTTCCTTGTCGAAGGCGACTCGGCCGGCGGCCCCGCAAAGCAGGGCCGTGACCGTCGTACCCAGGCGGTTCTGCCGCTCCGCGGAAAGATTATCAACGTTGGCAAAGCTCGCGTTGACAAGGTGCTCGAGAACGAAGAGATTCGGGCAATGATCACGGCCCTCGGCACCGGAATCAGCTATGGCAGCGAGACCGAAGAGGCCGACGACAATGGCGAGCTGCTCGAGCCAGCAAATGGCAAGAAGGATACGAACAACTACGACCTTTCGAAGCTCCGATATAGCAAGATCATCATCATGACGGATGCAGACGTCGATGGAGATCACATCAGGACGCTGCTGCTCACGTTCTTCTGGACCTACATGCGGCCGCTCATTGAGAATGGCCACGTCTACATCGCACAGCCGCCGCTCTACCGCATCAAGAGCGGAAAGAATGACCAGTGGTACGCGAAGAACGAGGCCGAGCGCGACGCGATCCTGAAGACGCTTCGGAACAAGCGCGATGTCTCGGTGAACCGCTTTAAGGGTCTGGGCGAGATGGACGCGGCGGACCTCGCGGAGACCACCATGGAGCCGGACAAGCGACGGCTCGCACAGGTACAGATCGACTCGGAGAACCTCACCGCAGCCGTGGAGATGTTCGACATCTTCATGAGCGATAAGGTTGAGCCGCGGCGAGATTTCATCGTTGCGCACGCCAAAGAAGTTACCGACGTGGACTGGCACGGCTAGAGAAGCCGATTCTACCCGGCAGTGTCGATCGTGGGAGGGCCGATCTCAGCCCTCCCACGATCTGTTTGGAGGCCAAACGCTACATTCGACCAGAAGATATCGAACATTTCCTGCCGACGAGCGGTCTCAAGGAAAGAGCACCCGCATAGCTGCACCCGCGCAACTCGGCAGTCGCAGCGGGTCAGCCCAATGGGTGACCGGGAGAGCTCAGAGGTGCGGCGAATCGGGCTGCAGTGACTGGCGGAGCGCGCCTCCTGCTGTAGGTACGTCTCTCCGGTTGCTATGCCAGACAAGTAGGCATCAACTCCAGGACGCACTTCAGGCAAATGAAAGAGAGTAGAGCGGAATGGCTGGAACAAAAGCGAAACGGTGCCCACACTATCAAATCTACTCAGAGCCGCTTGATAGCGATCCATCCATGGCGTATCTCGCGATCCGGCGATGTCTCCTGATGGAGAGACAGATGGAGTTCCTGGGCGAGACCCCTGAGGGCGGTATGCTCGTAGAGAAGCTCGTGATTCTGGCCCGCAACGGGCAAGCGTATGCGTTCGTTGGACCGGACCTCGATTCCGTAACGCAGGCCACCTGTACCACGACGCGGTGCGAGGAGAGCTGTACACCGGCTTATGAGCGGAACCTGGATCACTTCGGGGCCGTCGATCCACTGGAGGACGAGGTAACTTGCACGGACCAGTGTAGCGACGATGCTAAACCGATACCTGCCTCGGAGCATCGATCTCTTGTCTCGTCACGAGCTTGATAATGGAGTACCGGTGATATGGCTCCCGGGGCGCGGCGCAGACAACAGATCACGTTACGCGCTCCGAGAGTGAGTTTGTTTTGTTCTTCCCGTAATTTGAAACGAGCACTCAGAAGGAATCCCTTATTCGGTATATGAATAGGGTGCCTGTGTGCCTCGTAGCACTGCTGTCCACGGAAGAGCGACACCCTATGCAAACCAATCGGTGCGGCAATTTTTCACTTCATGTTGAAGAGATTCGAGTATCCGGCACCCAGGTTCCTCTGAGAGTTCCCATACGCAGGTGTGCTCTGGCAGAGCACATGATCGGCACACTCTCCCAGTCGGAGGAGGGCAGAGCCGTCGCCAATCGACTGATAGTCGCGAGTACCCATTCCCTTTCGGGTTCCGGGGATTGCAGCGCTATTGTGGCGTTCGGGCCTGACCTGGCGCCGATCCACCGGAACGAGTGTACTGAGGCCCGCTGCATTGAGAGCTGCACTCCCGGTTATCTGCATCTGCTGAGGCAATTTGGGCCCGGCGCAGATGTTGGGCAGGACCTCGAACAGGGATGTATTGAGACCCGGCACCTGGAGATTGCCTGACGCTAATCCGGGGCGGAGTCTGCCCCCTGCAGGCCGATAAGCGTCGCTTCCATCACCTCGGGCGTCTGCGCCTGAACCGCGTAGAACATCGATTCCCGCACCAGGCGCTGCGCGGGGTGGCTCAGCAGGTTTGCCGCGCCACTGCATGCGGCCACGCAGGCGTGAGCGGCCCGCGTTGCGAGGTTGATGCAGCGGCCCCGCAGCTGCACGGCTCGTTCGAAGAAGCCTTCCTCCCCGCTTCGTGCGCTCCGGCTTCGAAGCTCGCCATCCAGAGTACGCCACTCCTCTGCGAACGCCTCCGAAGCGCGCCCGACTGCCGCGATCCCGCGCTTATCG
Organism: Chthonomonadales bacterium; assembly: GCA_038218705.1. Lineage (GTDB taxonomy): Bacteria > Armatimonadota > Chthonomonadetes > Chthonomonadales > Chthonomonadaceae > JBBRJW01. The sequence continues at coordinate 4,397 of JBBRJW010000307.1, forward strand.
GCGGTCTCCTTAAGCAGGCGCACTCCTGCCGCGGCGCATCCCATCGGCATCGCGGTCGCTCCAAGTACGCCGTTTCGATCGCTCCTCCGCAGCGTCTCGCGGTTCGACTCTGCCAGGCAGTGCGCCTCGGGAACGAACCAATCAGTGAGGGCGAGCGTGACCGTTGCAGAGGCGTTCATGGTGCAGAGCGGCAGCGGCGCGGAAGCGGCCAGGCTTCCCGTATCCGCGGGGAGCGGCGTCTCGAAGGCGTCCGAATACTCCGAGCGCTCCACGGGTGACCAGAGATAGAGAAACCGCCCGTCCGGCAGCTCCGCGCCGAAGACAAACTGGCCCATCAGGCCCCAGCCCGTTACCCAGGGAGCGGTTCCGCTGAGGCGATACCCGCCATCGGCTATCTCCGCGCGCAGGATCGGCGGACCCGGCCGCCTCAGGTGCGCGAAGGAGATACCGCAC
>JBBRJW010000308.1:0-4843 GCA_038218705.1 Chthonomonadales bacterium
ACGACCTCGACCATGGCAAGGAGCGCGAGCTGCGGCGGGCTATCACCCAGCAGCATGAGAAGCTCCTGGCAATCCAGGCCGATACCGAGGAGAAGCTGCGCAGGGTGCTGAACCGGGATCAGTTCGACCGTATGCACGCGCTCATGCATGAGCACGATCACGACCGCTTCTCTGGCGGACGCCGCCGGCCAGAGCCCCCAACCCCATAGCTTCTGGGATTTCCGGGCGCGAGGAGCCATGATCGCTCCTCGCGCCTCTCCCGCGAATACCCCACGCTAAAGCAGGATCCGAAGCCCGGCTAGAAGCAGAACCGTGGCGATCGTCGGCCGCATGGCGCGATCTGGCACGCGCTGCGAGATGTGACCCCCAATGAGAATGCCCGGAATCGCCCCGACCAGCAGGCTCGCGACAAGCGGGTAGTCAACGTCTCCGGCCCAGATGTGGCCCGCAGCAGCAGCCCCCGAGAGAATGGCGGCGTGGAAGATGTCGGTGCCGACCATCTCACGCGTGCCCAGCCCGAAGATCAGCAGCAGGGCCGCGCCAAAGAGTGTGCCGCCGCCGACGCTGGTCAATCCCACGAGAAAGCCTCCCAGCACCCCCACCGCCACGGCCACGATCGGCTTCCGCTCGACTGGCCCCTCTCCGCGCCGCTTCAGGTAGGCATCGACCTGAGGAAAGCTGCGAACGATCATAATTGCCGCGACCAGAACGAGGGTCGCCCCCAGGCACTTCTCCAGGATGTGGTCAGCAGCGAGCCCATGTCGCTTGTCCAGACTGTGCACGAGCCAGACGCCAACGAGCGACGAAGGCACGGAGCCGAGGGCGAGGTAGCCAACAAGCTTGAAATTCACGTTGCCGTGCGCCCGGTGCTGCCATGCGCCAAAGCACTTTGCGATGGATACATAGAGCAAGTCCGAGCCGACGGCGTACTTAGCGCGATAGTGGAAGACATAGATCAGGATCGGAGCCATGAGCGATCCCCCGCCCATGCCGGTTGCCCCTACAAGCATTCCTACCAGCAAGCCCGCAATGATATTGTTCGTGTTCAATGCCACCTCCTGCCCGAGTGCGCCCCGTACCAGCGCGAGCTGAAGAGAGTATACCACTAAGTCGACAGAAATAGTAGGGTATGGCCCTCAATTCCTCTTCTGGCCCGCGCTGCTGAGTCCCCCGCAATAGGGCTAGGACGCTTCACGGACAGGAGTGGAACAAAGAGACTGGCAGTCTGTTATCGATGAACTGCCATATTCTGACATTCTGCTGGACGACTGTTCCGACAGGAACAGTCGTCACGAAGGACGAACGTGAGCGAATCATCTATCTTCCCGAAGCGACAGCGCCTGGGTGAAATCCTGGTAGCGCGCGATCTGGTTACTCTGGAACAGCTCGAGGCCGCGCTCGATTACCAGCGTGACAACGGAGTGTTTCTCGGCCAGGCCCTTGTCTCACTTGGCATGCTGACACCCCGCGCACTCGGGCCCTATATGCGGGACCTGACAACTTTTCCATTCGTCGAGCTCTCCTCATACTCCATCAACCTGGAAGTTGCACGGGCACTGCCAGAGGAATTCGTACGCGAAAAGATGGCTCTCCCCTTCGACCAGAACGACGTCGAAGTCTATGTCGCCATGGTAAAGCCGCTCGACCTGGCGCTCGTGGACAACATCCGAACCAGGCTCAAGCGCCGCGTGCGCCCGCATCTCGTCTTTCAGTCGGACCTGGAAGATGCCATCGGCAAGGTTTTCAGTGGCCGCGAGAAGGTTCAGCTTGTGTTGAGCGAAATGTCGAACCTCGATGAGATCGACGTCTCGGTTGACGAGCTGATGGCACAGGCCGAGGAGGCGCCCATTGTGCGCCTTGTAAACGGCATCACACAAGCCGCCATTCTCGGTGGCGCGAGCGACATCCACATCGAGCCGCAGGAGCGCAATGTTCGCGTTCGCTTCCGTCAGGATGGTCTGCTCTATGAGCAGACGCAGTTCTCGCGCCAGCACCTTGCCGCTGTCATCTCACGAATCAAGATCATGGCCGGAATGAACATTGCCGAACGGCGCAAGCCGCAGGACGGCCAGATCTCCTATCGAAACGGACCGGCCTGTGACGTCGACCTGCGCGTCTCAATTCTTCCTCAGGTCTATGGCGAAAGTGTTGTCATGCGGGTTCTCGACAAGATGGCGGTTCGAAAGTCGATGGTCGATCTGGGGATGGAGGATACGCTCGCGGGGCAGGCCGAAACGCTGCTGAAACAGCCCCACGGGTTGATTCTGGTTACGGGGCCCACAGGCTCCGGAAAGACCACCACGCTCTACGCCATGCTCAACGCCATTAACGCGGAGGAGCGCAAGATTATAACGGTCGAGGACCCGGTGGAGTACCACCTGCCTGGGGTCAACCAGGTACAGGTGAACCATGGCGTCGGCCTCACCTTTGCGGCCGGTCTGCGCTCCATTGTGCGCCAGGACCCGGATGTAGTCCTGGTCGGGGAGATTCGCGACCGGGAGACCGCCGAGGTTGCGATTCAGGCGGCCATGACTGGCCATCTGGTGCTATCAACGCTGCACACCAACGACGCTCCTGGCGCGCTGGTGCGGCTCCAGAACATGGGCGTCGAGCCCTTCCTCATCAGCTCAGCGGTGATCGGAGTCATCGCACAGCGCCTCGTACGCACAGTCTGCCCGGCCTGCCGGGAGCAGTACCATCCATCACGCGCGATTCGGCAGCTCCTGGGGATAGCGGCCACGGATGATGACGGGGCAACCCTCTCGCGCGGAGCAGGCTGTTCACGCTGCGGCCAGCGTGGTATGAAGGGCCGGCTCGCGGTGTTCGAGCTGATGCGCCTCAGCTCTGCAATCTCGGAGCTCGCCCTGCGTGGGGCATCGGGTCGCGAGCTGCGCGAGCAGGCGCTGGCCGATGGCATGGTCTCTATGCGGGACTACGCCATTCAGCAGGTCCTTCGGGGCGTTACCACGCCGGAGGAGGTGACCCGGGTCCTATTCTCACCAGAGGAAATCACGGAGCCGCAGATGCAGAGCCGCGCGGCATAGCCGAAGGAACCCGTTAACTCTGACGGTCCGAAACCTAATCCAACAGTGGAAAGATAACCTGAGAGCGACAGACTGACGAATTGGTGTTGGATCACTCGATCCTGGCCGGAAGAAAGGTCCTGAGGAGCCATGGCCCTGTTCAAGTACACGGCACGCGACCAGACTGGCCGAGTATTTACTGGCTCGGTCGCAGCGGGGTCGATCGCGGACCTTCGAGAGAACTTGCGCCAGAAGGATCAGTACCTGACGAGCGCCAAGGAGTCGGCGCAGAAGGTCCAGACTGCGCAAGCGCCACTCTTCCGGCGGCGCAAGCCGAAACTGGGCGACCTGGTCGTGATGTCCCGACAATTTGCGACCCTCTTTCGGGCGGGTCTCTCGATTCCGGAATCGCTGAATACTGCTTCCTCGCAGTGCGAAAGCCCTGCGCTCGGCGAAGCCCTTCAGGCAGTGCGGCTGGACGTTATGACAGGCTCGACCCTGACGGATGCAATGCGCAAGCATCCGAAGATGTTCAATCCGATGATGATCTCGCTGGTGCAGGCTGGCGAGGTGGGAGGAGTGCTCGACTCGACGCTCGAGACCATTGCGGACCAGTTCGACAAGCAGGCGGACCTGAATGAGAAGGTGAAGTCGGCCTTCATCTACCCTGTGATCGTGCTGCTCGCGTCGTTGGGATCCGTCGCATTTATGCTGGTCTTCATCGTGCCGGTGTTTGCGAAGCTCTACAGCCAGTTCCACGCGGAGCTGCCGGCCATTACCCGGCTGCTGGTAACGATGAGCGACGTGCTGGTTCATCGGTGGTGGCTGGTTGGCGCAATTGTTGCCGGCGTAGTCTGGAGCGCAAAGAGGTTCAATACAACCGATACGGGCCACCACTTCTTTGACCGACTGAAGCTGCGTATTCCGGTTCTGGGCGTCCTGCTCCGCAAAATCGCGGTGGCGCGATTTACCCAGACGTTGGCGGGCACGATGAAAGCGGGCGTCGCGATCCTGAGCGCGCTCGCGATCTCGGCGGAGACGGCCGGCAACGTGATTATCTTCGACGCCGTGATGCGGGCAGCCAGCGCAATCAAAGAGGGATCGGATGTTGCCGGTCCACTTGAGCAGACCGGGGAGTTCCCGCCCATGGTGACCCGAATGGTCGCTGCGGGCGAGCAGTCGGGCGACATCGTTCAGATGCTGGACGAAATCACCCGGTTCTACCATCGTGATATCGAGTATGGGGTTGGCAAGCTGACCCGAATGATCGAGCCACTGATGACAATGGTTGTAGGGGGCATCGTGATGTTTATTCTGCTCGCCCTCTATATGCCTGTCTTTAACCTTTCGCACGTGGTGCGCGCCAAATAGCGCGTGCCCGCGAGCAACAGAGTCCGGCCAACCGGCCGGAGCCGGCGATGGGTGCATCTGGTGCGCCCTCACATCGCCGTAACACAGGCTGCCGGAGGCAGCCGCCTTAACCGCGCTCGGAGCGCACTTCGCTCCGGGATATCAGACCCGGCCTGCCACGGATTGGCAGGCCTAGACGAAAGGCTTACAGCTGACATGAAGGATGCTTTCGCGAACCGCAGCCGCAAGCGCGGCTTCACACTGATCGAATTGCTCGTCGTCGTGCTGATCCTGGCCGTTCTCATGGCCGTCGCAGCGCCGCTCTACCTGAGCGCCGTCTCCGACTCCCAGAAGAAGACCTGTCGCTCGTCGATGCAGTCCATTGCTAACGCCGTACAGGCAGCTCGAGTCAAGGGCAGCCTGGGCGACTACTCAACTCTTATCACCGCCGGTGTCACCACGACCGCCCT
>JBBRJW010000309.1:0-4827 GCA_038218705.1 Chthonomonadales bacterium
GTTGGGAATGGCAATTGCGTCCACGGACGGGGCGAGGCCCTCCTCTTCGCCGAACATCTCCATCAGCGACGCCTGGCCCGATTTCAGGTCGCGGGCGGCATTTGTGGCGCTCTGGATCGCATCGTCGAGGATCTGGGCAAGGGCCCGGCGGTTCTCATGGCCGGGAAGCGAGGCAAACGCGCCTGCCTGGATGAGCGCTTCGACGTGTGAGCGTGAGACGCCCGCTTCGCCTGCCATAACGCGGTGGCAGAAATCCGTGATAGAGGTGAAGGGTCCCTCCTCATTGCGCGCCCGGAGCATAACATCAACCGCGGCCCGACCGACATTCTTAATGGCTGCCAGGCCAAATCGAATGCCGTTCGCGGCGCTTCCCTGTGCCGACACGACAGCATCGGGCCCTGTGTCTAGGGTGACCGTAAAGTCCGACATGCTCGCGTTGACATCCGGTGCGAGTACCGGGATGCCCATTCGTTTGCACTCGTCCATGCACGTTACAAGCTTGTCGGGCTTCTCGATGAAGCAGGCCAGCAGCGCGGCCATGTACTCCACCGGGTAATTTGCCTTCAGGTAGGCGGTCTGGTACGCAACCATCGCGTAGCACACAGCGTGGGCTTTGTTGAATGCATAGCCCGCGAACGGCTCCATCAGGTCGAATATCTCGCTCGCCTTCTTCTCCGATACGCCATTCTCCTTCGCGCCCCGAAGGAAGTTTGCGCGCTCCTCAACCATTACCTCTTTCTTCTTCTTACCCATGGCGCGACGAAGGAGGTCGGCCTGGCCAAGAGAGTAACCAGCAATGATCTGAGCGATCTGCATTACCTGGTCCTGGTACACAATAACGCCGTACGTCTCTTTGAGCAGCTCCTCGAGCCACTCGTGCGGATAGGCTATCTTCTCAAGCCCATGCTTGCACTTCACAAATCGCGGGATATGCGCCATCGGGCCTGGACGGTAAAGCGCTACCATAGCGGCCACGTCTCTCACATTGGAGGGCTGCAGCTCCTGAATGTAGCGGCGCATCTGTGGCGACTCCAGTTGGAATACGCCCACGCACTCCCCCTTTCCCAGCAGCTCATAGGTCTTCGCATCGTCCAGCGGAAGCTTCCGCACGTCGAGCTGCCTGCCCGTTGTAAGCTCGACGTTGCGGAGGGCCTGTCCCAGGATGGAGAGGTTGATGAGCCCCAGGAAGTCCATCTTGAGCAGACCGATCTTCTCAAGCATGTTGGCCGTGTACTGCGTTACGCAGCCGCCCTCAGCGCTCCGTGTCAGCGGCGTGTACTCGACGAGCGGCTCATGGGAGATGATGACGCCGGCGGCATGGACCGAGGCGTGCCGGGAGATCCCCTCCAGCCGCTTTGCCGTATCTACCAGCAGCTTTGCGTTGGGGTCGCGCAGATAAGCGTTCCGAAACTCCGGGTTCGCCTCCATGGTCTTGTCAATGGTCATGTGAATCGGAATGGTGGGAATCATCTTGCACAGACGATCGGTATCCGAGGCCGGCAGCCCGAGCGCTCTGCCAGCATCTTTTAAGACAGCCCTGGCCGCAAGCGTTCCAAATGTAATGATCTGCGCCACGCGCGCTTCGGTGGGGTCTGCCTGGTTCGGACTGTACTTCTCGGTGACGTACTCGATCACCTCATGTCGCCGACTATCCTCGAAGTCCATGTCAACATCAGGCATCTGGATTCGCTCGGGGTTCAGGAACCGCTCGAAGGTGAGTCCGTACTCTACCGGGTCGATATCGGTGATATCAACGAGGTAGGAGACGAGACAGCCGGCGGCCGAACCGCGAACACCGTAGTAGATCCCTTTCCGCTCTGCAAACTTTGCGAAGTCGCGGACAATGAGGATGTACTGCGCGAAGCCAGTGAAGTTGATTACTTCCAGCTCGTACTTCATCCGCTCGACGATCTTCGGATCCGCGCCGCCCGGGAATTTGCGCTCGAGACCCTCCAGAGCCAGGCTCGTAAGGTACTCCAGCGGTGTATATTCCGGTGGAATCCCGGGCGAGGGCATCGGGCACCGGCCGAATTCCAGATCGACCTGGCATTTCTCCAGAATTCCCAGCGTATTCTCGATTGCGCCCGGAACGTGGCCAAAGAGGCGCTTCATCTCCTCGCTCGTTTTGAGATAGAACTCCTGGGTCGCGTAACGGAGCCGCTTCTCATCGTGAACGGTCGCGCCGGTGCCGATGCAGAGGAGGATATCGTGCGCGGCGGCGTCCTGCGCACCGAGATAGTGCACGTCATTGGAGCAGATGATTGGTAATCGCAGCTCAGTGGCGATCTTCAGGAGCTGCTCATTGCACTGGTGCTGCTCCGGCAGGTCATGGTTCTGCAGCTCTACATAGTAGTTGCCGTCTCCAAACACTTCGTCCCGGTAGAAAGCGCATGCATCCCTTGCGCCCTCGTAATCGTTTCTGAGCAGCAGCGAATTGATCTCACTTCCGAGGCATGCAGTCGTCCCGATCAGCCCTTCGCCGTACATCTTGAGCAGGTCACGGTCAATCCTTGGTTTTGAGTAGTAGCCCTGGAGCGCGGCGATCGACGTGAGCTTTAGCAGGTTCTTATAGCCCTGAAGGTTGCGCGCCAGCAGCACCATATGGTAATTCGCCTGGTCGACCTTCGGCTGCTTGTCCGTATGCCGTCGCGGCGCGACATACGCCTCGACTCCGAGGATCGGCTTCACGCCGGCCGCTTTGCACTTATCGTAGAAATCGGCCGTTCCATACATTACACCGTGGTCGGTGAGCGCCAGAGCCGGCATGCCGAGCTCCGCCGCTCGATTGACGAGCGGGCCGAGCCGGTTTGCGCCGTCTAACAGGCTGAATTCCGAATGGCAATGAAGATGTACGAAATCGCTGCTGTTGGCCATATTTCCTCATCCGCCGCTGCGCCGAGCGCGCCCGCGCGGCGCTTCGATACCCGATCATAACGGCGCTGTACAACCCATAAGAAAGGCTTATTTAGGGGCGCTAATGCCCGTTGGTCCCTATATGTAGGTTCTATGCACCATTCTATCGGGGCAGACCAGCCCGGTAAAGTGGACACTTGTCTACTTGCTGAATCCCGTTGTAACCTCTTGACATTCGCTGCCGATCCGCCCGGTTGAAGTGCGCCAAAAAACGTCCCCGGCAATCCCTTCCGGCTGCGTCGGGCTGCCAGCGCGGCCCTTCGTCCACGATCTTCGCATGATATGAGTCCCCCATTCGCAAGCGGTCATTGAAAAATGCTGAGCAAGCCTTGACACTCTGCGCGAGCATGGAGTATTCTTGATTAGCACTCACAGGGTGCGAGCGCTAAAACAGTTTTCGCCCATTCCTGATGGCGCGGGGCCACTGAGGCCGACGTGCAGGGAGTCCGGGCATTTCCACAGGAGGTAGATCGATGGCGTTGCGACCGCTTCGCGACAAGGTCGTTGTAAAGCCCAGCGAGGGCGATGAGAAGTCGTCGGGGGGCATTTTCCTTCCCGACACCGCCAAGAAGAAGCCCCAGCAGGGATCCGTCATTGCGGTCGGCTCTGGCCGCCTTCTCGAAGATGGCACGGTCAAGCCTCTCACTGTCAAAGTGGGCGATACCGTGGTCTTCGCGAAGTACGGCGGCACGGAAGTGGCACTCGAAGGACAGGACTACATCCTCCTCGACGAGGACCAGATTTTCGCAATTCTCGAAGGCTAGTTCTTAGCGGAAAGCCCGCCAGGCGCGCTCCGCTGCGCGACATGGCCCGGCGCCGCCCAAATTCCGAAGGAGATATTTCATGGCTGCAAAGCAGTTGAAGTTTGACGAAGAGGCGCGACGCGCCCTTGAGCGCGGCGCAAACGCCGTTGCCAATGCTGTTAAGGTGACCCTCGGCCCGAAGGGCCGCAACGTCGTCCTCGACAAGAAGTGGGGCTCCCCCACGATCACCAAGGACGGCGTCACCGTCGCCAAGGAGATCGAGCTTGAGGACCCCTATGAGAACATGGGCGCGCAGCTTGTCAAGGAAGTCGCCAGCAAGACCAATGATGTCGCCGGCGACGGCACCACCACTGCGACCGTTCTCGCTCAGTCGATCGTAAACGAAGGCCTGCGCTACGTCGCAGCCGGCGGCAACCCGCTGCTGGTCAAGAAGGGCATCGAGACCGCCGTACTGAAGGCGATCGAGGAGCTTCGCGCCCTCGCGGTTGAAGTGAAGGGCGACAAAGAGAAGGTCGCGAGCGTCGCGTCCATCGCTGGAAACGACCCCGAGATCGGCGGCCTCGTGGCCGACGCGATTGAGAAGGTTGGCCAGGACGGCGTTATCACGGTCGAGGAGAGCAAGAGCCTTCAGACCTACACCGACTTCGTCGAGGGTATGCAGTTCGACAAGGGCTACATCTCCCCCTACTTCGTCACCGATCCGGATCGCATGGAAGCCGTGATCGAGAACCCGTACATCCTTATCCACGAGAAGAAGATCTCCGCTGCAGCCGACCTGATCCCAGTGCTCGAGAAGGTCGCTCAGTCTCGCCGACCGCTCGTGATCATCGCCGAGGATGTCGACGGCGACGCGCTTGCGACCCTCGTCGTGAACAAGATCCGCGGAATCATCAACAGCGTCGCCGTGAAGGCCCCGGGCTTCGGCGATCGGCGGAAGGCCATGCTCGAGGACATCGCTATTCTCACGAATGGTAAGTTCCTCAGCGACGACCTTGGCATCAAGCTCGAGAACGCCGACCTCACCGTCCTCGGTCAGGCCGAGAAGATTATTGTGGGCAAAGAGAACACAACGATCATCAGCGGCGCAGGCACCGAAGATGCGATCATGGGCCGGATCAACCAGATCAAGCGGCAGGTCGAAGAGACCGAC
>JBBRJW010000310.1:0-4825 GCA_038218705.1 Chthonomonadales bacterium
ACGGTACGAGGGCCTGCCTCTCGCTGTGGTGGAAGCCATGCTCTGCGGACGCATGATAATCGCCACAGACGTACAGGGCACGGCCGAGCTGATTGACGACAATGAGACCGGCTTTGTGGCGGCTTCACCAACAGTTGCGCACCTGGACGAGGCCATGGAGCGGGCGTGGCAGGCGCGCGAGACCTGGCAGCAGATGGGCCAGGAGGCTGCACGGCGCGTTCGAACGATGGTTCCGCGGGATCCTGCTGCCGACTTCGCGAAATTGATTACAAAGCACCTCTGCTCGCGCTCGGCGTAGCGCCGGATTGCGCCCCGTCGAGACGATGGTTGAGGATACAGGCCCAGGTATCGGCACCGGCTCCGCCGGACCGCCTCGTGCGACCGAACGGGCAGCGTAATTGAGCTGGCCGGCAGTCGGTTCGGGCGGCGCCAGCCGCCAGCTCCTGTGGGCCTCCCCACTATTCCCGAGGCCAATGCCTCGATCGTTCCTGCAGAAGCCCGCTCTGGGTCGCCGGAGGAGCAGGCGTTCAATGGCCCGGCGGCCCCTATCGGCGGCCTGTCACATTGCGCCCGCCCTGCGGTTTCGGTATAATGGTGCAATCATGTCAAGAGCCCTCTCCAACCGTCTCACGCTCCTCCTGGCCCTGGTCGGATGCGTGATCGCCCTTGTCCTTACGTTCGAGCACTTTTTTCCGCAGCAGGATATTGGATGCCGCATCGTTGGGGGCGATTGCCACGGCACGATCGAAAGCCGCTATGGACATGTCGGACCTATTCCGACATCCCTGCTTGGCCTCGGGATGTATGTTGTGGTCGGCCTGATAGCGCTGAAGAGAAGCCCACTCCTCCGAGAAGCGGCTCTTGCCGGGACGGCGGCGCCGCTGGCTCCCGCCGCTCCGCCTGTGCCGGCTGAAGAAGGCGAGCCGGAGAGCTCGGGCCCGCTTGTGGAGGCTGAATCAGACGAGAACGCGGAGTCCGGGTTAGAACGAGACTCGGACGACGACCCGACCGATCCTCCGAAGGACGAACCTGCGCCCGTTCGCTCGATGTTCGGTGAGCCACCACCTCCGCCGCGCGCTGCATCGCTTTCGCCCGCGCTCGTCCGTGCAAACCGCGATCTCTGGGCGCTGACCCTCATCGGCTTCGTGCTCTCCGTCTGGCTGCAGTATATCGCTCTGTTCGAGCTCGAGACTTTTTGCCCATGGTGCTTCGCTTCGGCTGTAACGATTACGCTCCTCTGCCTTCTCGCAACGCGCGACTTCGTGCTTCGCGATCGAATCCTCAACGACGAACAGAAGCTTCTCCTGGGTGTCGTAGGTTTCATGATCCTCGTCCTTGTTCCGCTCGTCGGGCCCACGGTAGTCGATCAGTTTCTGAAGGTCCATCGAGCGGGCGCGCGCACCGGCAACCGGAAAGCCCCCGAACGCGATACAATCGTATACAAGGGAATGCCGCTCAAGGGCGACCCGTCGGCCCCCTATACCCTGGTCGAGTTCGCCGATTACCAGTGCAGCCACTGCAAAGAGGCCTCGACCAAAGTAGACGGCCTTCTGGGACGGTATCCGAAACAGCTGAAGCTTGCGTTCCGGAACTTTCCGCTCGGACACTACAAATGGTCAGTGATGGCCGCGACGGCTACACTTGCAGCTCAGCGTCAGGGCAAATTCTGGGAGATGCACGACTGTATCTTTGCGCACCAGTCCGGAATGGCGGACGACCGATTCTCAAAGTCGGGCTTTAGAGCGTTCGCGGAGGACATTCATCTGGACCTCCCGCGCTTCGACAAGGATATGGGCGATCCCGCGCTGAAGAACCAGGTCGAGATCGATCGCCAGGTCGGGTCCGACAATGGCATACAGATGACGCCGACGTTTTTTCTGGTCCCCGCAAACCCGACGGGCAAGATTTACCTGGTCGAAGGGGTGAAGGGAGTTGACCGTGTACCGGATTACCTCGACAAGAAGTAAGTGTTGGGCCCTTGCTCCGGCCCTGCTCGTGCTGGCAGCCCTGGTGTCAAGCGCGCCACCGGCCCGACCGGCCCAGCTTATATGGACCAGCGGCCGGGTAATCGATCACTCTGGCCACCCCGTCCCGAACGCCCTGGTCGCGGTCTATGATGACTCCAATCGGGTCGCGGACTATGCGCGCACCGATGAGCGCGGAGAGTATGCGCTTGCCGTGCCCCGGGGGGCGCTCCACCTCGAGCCGAAGCGCGGCAAGGGCTTCATTGCGGAAGTGTTTGGCGCGGTGGCTCGCTTTGCGGGGGACACGGCAGGATTCGTGGCAACTCCCGTGCGTGCCGGTGTTCACGCGATCACGACAAGCCAGGCTTCCAGCTTCGCAGACCCGGTCACGCGCGGCGGAATCACAGCCGGCGGCGCGGTGGCAGACAAGGCGCTGGCGATGCTGACACCTCGCGGTCATCGCCCTCCCCCCATCATCGAAGACCGCAAACAGCCTGGTTCAATGCTTCTCAAAGTCATTGCGCCGGACACCAACGACCTGGTCGATGTTGGACGGATATACTGGATGCAGGAGGAGACCCTGCGCGCTGGCGGGCGACAGAAGAAGACGATTGCGGCCTGGGTCGACCCGATCCAGTTGATGCCGTCGAATTCTGAGGCGCGCTCCCACTTCCAGACCGACTCCCTGCGCTTTACACAGGTCCGCCTGGAGCCGAGCGTGGCGGAGGTTGGCCAGCGCGTGCGAATCATGGCGAGGCTCCCGATGCCAGCCGAGCCCGCGATCCACGCAGTCGTAGTGGCGCGGAACAATCGAACTGGCCAGAAGTGGGAGCTTGAGCCCGTGGGAGACGGCCGGTACCAGGGCGAGCTCGTGGTGGACAAGAAGTTCCCAGCCGATGACCAGGAGATCAGCATCATCGCCTATGCTGCCAGCGAGCAGCAGCCGGGCCGCCGGCCAGCCGTGGAGCGCGCCATTGAAGGCGCTGGCCTCTGGGATGTGCGCCGCCCCTATCGCTTCGATCCCATGCTGCTTGTAAGCCGCAATCGAGCCGAGGTTACACTGACCGTCGTCACGCCAAGGAGGCGCTCCCGTTGAGCACGCTCTCACTGCTGGCCCCGGTTCAACGGGTGCGATCCCGCGATCGCGACCGGCAAAGGGCCTCCTGAGAATGCCCAGAACCGTCCGGATTGGCACGCGCGGCAGCCTTCTGGCGCGCACCCAGACCGAGCAGGTTGCTGTGGCGCTGCGCGCGGCCAACCCCGGGCTTCTTGTAGAGACGATCATCGTGCGCACCACGGGCGACGCCCGAGCAGACGTTCCTTTCGCTGCGGTTGGCACAAAAGGGATGTTCGTGAAGGAGATTGAAGAGGCTCTCCTGGCTGGCGAAATCGATCTCGGCGTTCACAGCCTCAAGGATATGCCGGGCGAGCTGCCCGAGGGGCTGGTGCTCGCTGCAACTCCGGCGCGGGAAGACCCGCGAGATGCACTGGTGGGCGCGCTGGGGCAGCGTTTTTTGGATCTGCCCGATGGATCGCGTATCGGCACCAGCAGTCCTAGACGCTCCGCGCAGCTGCGGGCGGCTCGCCCGGACTTGAGAGTAGCGGAGCTCCGCGGAAACCTGGACACCCGGCTTCGAAAGCTCGATGAAGGGCACTACGACGCGATTGTTCTCGCAGCTGCGGGCCTGCACCGCCTCGGTCGGGAAGACCGCATTTCCGAGCGGCTTGACCCGCAGATTAGCCTTCCGGCCGTCGGCCAGGGCGCTCTCGCGCTCGAGACCCGCTCCGACGATGCCGGCACACGGGAGCTCGTGTCCGTGTTGAACCACGTGGATACCGCGGACGCAGTCGCTGCCGAGCGCGCGTTTCTTGCGGCAGTCGGTGGGGGCTGCACTGTTCCCATTGCTGCTCTCGCTCGTATCGACGGCGAGTTGATTGAGCTCCAGGCTCTAATTGCTGCGCCTGATGGCTCCGCGTTGGTGCGCGACCGACGCACCGCGCACCGCTCCGATGCAGAGGCACTGGGCGCCGAAATGGCTGCCTGGCTGCTCGAGTCGGGCGGACGGGCGCTCCTGAAAGGCTGACGCCGTTTTACATGAGTATCGATGTTGATTATCTCGTTATCGGAAGCGGCCTCGCGGGGCTAACCTACGCCCTGGGGGCCGCCCGCTTCGGCTCGGTTGCTCTCCTCACCAAGAAGACCAGCTCCGATGCCAACAGCAGCTGGGCGCAGGGGGGCATTGCCGGCGTCGTGAGCGAGGAGGATTCGTTCGAGCTGCACAAGCAGGACACGCTCGTCGCCGGGGCCGGCCTCTGCCACGAGGACGCGGTCGAAGTACTGGTGCACGAGGGCCCTGAGCGAATTCACGAATTAATGGCGATGGGCGCTCAGTTCAACATGCGCCACGATGCCGGAGGTGCTTCGCTTGAGCTCGGCCGCGAGGGCGGGCACTCCCGGAACCGCATCGTTCACACCGCCGATTACACCGGGTGGGAGTGCGAGCGCACACTTCTCCAAGCCGTTTCAAACGAGTCCGCGATCACGGTCCACGAACACTTCTTCGTTACGGACCTGCTCCTGGACGTCACAGGCGGACGGCCGGCATGTGTCGGCGCTCGGGCACTGGAGACCTCCTCTGGAAACGTGACTACGATCCGGGCGCGCGCCACTCTGCTGGCGACCGGCGGATGCGGGCAGGTCTATCAGCACACCACGAATCCGCTGGTTGCCACAGGCGACGGCGTGGCGATGGCGTGGAGGGCTGGCGCATCGATCGCCAATATGGAGTTTATTCAATTCCACCCAACCACGCTCTATCACTCAGATGACCGGGCGTTCCTCATCACGGAGGCGCTTCGCG
>JBBRJW010000311.1:0-4818 GCA_038218705.1 Chthonomonadales bacterium
CGATGGCTGCGCGGCGCGTTTGACGCGTCATGAGGCGGGTGGCATTCGATTCAAAAGCCCCGACCGGGATTTCCGGTCGGGGCTTTTGATTACATCGTAATGGAATGAATGGATGGATTGCAGGTTACGACGTGTGTGTGCTCTCGGTGCGCGCTCCGCCTTCGCGAGTTCGCGAGGACGAGGCGAGGTCGACAGACATCGTGGAAGCCATCTTACGAAACTCCACGCTGGAGGCGACTTGCGGTGGCAGGCTGATATGCAGCTGCTGTCCGCTCCGAGGGAATTGAAGGCTGATAGTGACAAGCTGTTCCAATTCTTCGGCTCCTCTCTTCAGTTTTCAAGATGCAGACCGCATGTCGATGCGTGCCCGCAGCTACTCACAATCCTATTGTATCACAGCCCTCCCGTAAATGCCACTGGTAATATTTCACACTGCTTACGGTGGTATTTGGAATGCAGCCTCGCCCATCAGGGGGCATCGGCCACCGTTCATGGGTGACCCTGCACTCTGAATGACGAAGCTGCGGGCCTAAAGGTTGCTGAAATCTGTGACGGAGCGCTGGCGGGGGTTTATCTGGAGGCCGGTGGTATGCAGATAGGCGATCGCACGCTGCACTTCATTGAGCGGCCCTGTGATGGCGACATCAATCCATCCAGCGGTCCCATCGAACGAAGCGCGTTCAATGTTAATCACCACGTTGAACTCCTTGCCCGCGCGATAGAGTACCGGGGCCTTCGCCTGATCGGGAGTCTTCGCGGAGAGTCGAACGTAGATGGTTGTCGCCAGCGGATCAACCGGACCGGGAGCGCTGGAGGGGGCCTTCGATGTGCCGTCTGCGCCTTTGAGGATTCCCAGGCCGCGGAGATACTCCTGCGCCTGCTCCACTTCCGAAGTCGAGCCCTCGAGGTCCACCGAGAGGAAGCCGTGGCTGTCGGTCACCCGCGCGCGCCGGATATTGGTCACAACGTGAAAGAGCTCCCCGAGTCGCCAGATGATCGGCTCCTCCGCAGCGCTTCGGGTGGCGTTAACTTCGACGTTAATAAGAGGCATGGGAACCCTTAACCTCCGGCGATGGCGGGAACAATGGAGACCGAGTCGCCCTCGTTCACCGGCGTCTCCTTGCCCTCGAGGAACCGGATATCTTCCTCATTCAGATAGATGTTCACAAAGCGGCGAAGCTCACCTTTGTCATCCAGGAGGCTGCGGCTGATGCCAGGGTACTGGCGCTCCAGGTCGGCGACTAGCGACGCAACCGTGCCCGGTTCTGCCGTAACGCTCTCCTCGTTATTGGTGAACTTGCGAAGCGGCGTCGGAATCAAAACGCTGATTGCCATGGTAGCTGATACTCCTCGTCAGGTCCAAACATAGAATACCCGGTTGCCCGCCGAATCGATTCGGAACCCGGCGGGCGAATTCCCGGGTTATCGGTTAGCGAGCCGCGCTGGCAAGCAGGTTCTCGGTGGCAAGCGCCCGGTCCAGCGCGTCAAGGTTGGGCTGGATTCCGATGGTGTGGCCAAGCTGGCCGACCACCACCTCCTGAGTCTTCAGACCGTTGCCCGTGATCGCGATCACCACGATCTCGTCGGGCTGGAAGCGTCCCTGCTCGGCGAGCTTCTTCGCGACGGACACGGTAACGCCGCCTGCCGTCTCCGTGAAGATGCCTTCCGTGCGTCCAAGGAGCCGAATGCCGTCGAGGACCTCCTCATCAGTCACATCGTCGGCCCAGCCGCCCGATTTCCGAACGGTCTCCATTGCCACATAGCCGTCGGCAGGGTTGCCAATCGCAATCGACTTGGCAATCGTGTTTGGCTTCTGAGGGCGGAAGACCTCGGCACCAGTCTTGATGGCAGTGGTGATCGGTGAGCAGCCCTTCGCCTGAGCGGCATACATGCGGGTGGGTACGCCACCATCGATTAGCCCCAGTCGGTCGAGCTCGTGCAGGCCCTTGTAGATCTTCGAGATGAGTGAACCGCCAGCGCAGGGAACAACCACATGGTCGGGCGCACGCCATCCGAGCTGCTCGGCTATCTCGTAGCCGAACGTCTTGGAGCCATCACCATAGAAGGGACGAAGGTTGATATTGACAAACGCCCACCCGTACTTGTCGCCGGCTTCCGCGCAGAGGCGGTTCACCTCGTCGTAATTGCCCGTTACAGAGAGAACGTTCGCGCCGTAGACCAGAGTTCCGAGGACCTTTCCCTGCTCCAGGTCGTGGGGGATGAAGACGTAGGCCTCGAAGCCTCCTTCGGCCGCATGGGCAGAGACCGAGTTCGCGAGGTTGCCTGTAGAGGCGCAGGCGACGGTCTTGAAGCCGAACTCGCGCGCCTTGGTGAGCGCGCAGGCTACCACCCGGTCCTTAAACGAGAGCGTCGGGTGGTTCACCGCATCGTTCTTAATATAGAGGTTCTTCAGGCCCAGCTCAAGGCCAAGGTTCTCCGCCTTTACCAGCGGAGTCCAGCCCACGTTCTTGCCTACCGTGGGCGGACCTTCCACCGGCAGCAGGTCCCAGTAGCGCCACATCGACGACGGCCCGGCCTCGATCGATGCGCGGCTGACCCGGGGCGTTATCTCCTCCCAGTTCAGCATGATCTCCAGGGGTCCGAAGCAGAGCTCACAGACGTGAACCGGGGCGATCGGATACTCCTCGCCGCACTCCCGACACCGCAGGCCAAGTACTTTTGCCATGGATACCCATTCTCCTTACAACGCGCAAGCGGAAGAGCCGGGCACGAAGGCTGAAACGCAAAAAGAGCCCTCGCACCCATGCCAATGACAGCACAGGACGAGAGGCTCAGCCTTCGTGGTTCCACCTGTATTCGCGGCGCCCTCACAGGCACTGCCTCAGCGGGTGCGAAACCGCGCCGCAGCGCGATGCTACACCCTAACCCTATAACGGGAGCCCCCCGGCAAGACCCTTACTCGGCTTATGCCTTTCACGGTCGCGGCTCAAGGGCCATTTCGGCGGGATCGCTTGTACCGGCTCGCACCAACCCGGCTCGCTGCGACTGCGCTACCCGCTTACTCCACCCTCTCAACGCCTTTGTAAACGCTATGGTCGCGCGCACTCCACACGGAAGGGAGCGCGAAATTTGTTGGTCTGGTGAGTATACACGCCCATTAGCCGAGTTGTCAAGCGCGAATTGAGCGTGGACTGTGCGCGTCTCGCTACTACGTGATATTACTTACGGCAAAGACGGGCTTTCGCCCCGGTCGTCTGTGGGCGATCCCCCGGGCAGTTCAATGCTGTGCGGCGCGCCCATCGGTCACCGGGCCGCCTGCCCGATTCCCTTGCGCGCGAGGTGCGGGAAGAGCACATCGTGAATCTCGGCCGGAGCTCGCAGGCGCCGCATCCGCTCCGGCCCCGCGGTGTCCAGCATCAGCGGAAAGTACATTCCTGCGCCGGTCTCAACGTTGTAGCCGCCCGGGGTATGGACCGAGAGGTACTGCTTCGCCAGAACCTCGTCCCCCGGACTGTGGATCGCGCGTGTGCAGTTCATGGTGAACATTCTACGCCGGCTCCCGCCACCCCACGCGGAGTGGTAGAGATCGTGGTTAAAGATCACCACGTCCCCGGGATCGGAATCAAGAGCGACATTGCCGGGGAAATCGCGTGGGGCGAAGCCGAGTTGCTCCTCCGAGCGATTTGGATCGATCTTCTGGGCCCGCACCAGGTGCGCGGGATCGTGACTGCCGGGAATCACCCTGAGTGCGCCGGTGTCGCGCCGCACCGGGTCAAGGTAGAAGGCGAGTTTCACTGCGAAGAGCTGGCCCCAGTTACCATCCGGATGCCACGGGGTATCGCCCGTGTAGTAGTTGCCGTCACCGCTGCAATAGTAGAAATCGTCGCCAATAACTCCGCTCAGAATGCCGACGATACGCGAATCGTCGAGCAGCGTGCAGAGCCTCTCTGTTCGCTCGATCGGCCCTCCAAACATGGTGCGCTTCGAACCGTCGTGCCGGTCTCCGCCACCTACCGACTGGATGGCACTCTCAAAGTCGTCAATGATCCAGGCGATCTCCTCGGCTGCGAATAGCCCGGGAAATGCCAGATATCCGAACGTCTGGAAGAAACGTACCTGCTGCGGTGTGAGCTGCATTGCGAACCTCCTCTGGTAACGGACCATTCAGCGGTACAGTTCGCTCCCCGGACCCATCGCTCCTGCCACGGAGAGCCGCGGATCCCCAGTCTGAATCCCGGTTTCGTATCGCATCCGGACCCGCGTAGCTCGCTTGACTTTGACAGGGCGCCCGCGTATACTGGAGCCGGTATTTAACGGCTTGTGGCGCTCGTTGGTTTGGGCTAACAGGAGCGCCGCCAATCTGACTGGAACCGGTAATAAACAGGCCGCGGCAGCCTTCGACGGCTG
This sequence comes from Chthonomonadales bacterium, assembly GCA_038218705.1. Taxonomy (GTDB): domain Bacteria; phylum Armatimonadota; class Chthonomonadetes; order Chthonomonadales; family Chthonomonadaceae; genus JBBRJW01. Next base: position 4,369 of record JBBRJW010000311.1, read on the forward strand.
CCCGGATAAGGGAGATAGCAGTGCTGGATGACCTGCGCCGAGAGGCGCGCGATCTTCGAGTTCGGCTGGTAGAGCTCGGGGGGCATCTTTGACCAGGCCGGACAACAGTCGGAAATAGAGGCCCTCGAGGCGGAGACTGCGAAGCCGGACCTCTGGGAGGATGCTGGCGCCGCACAGGTGCTCCTTCAGCGGCTCAGTCAGCTCAAGGAGGCGATCGCGCCCTTTCGGCAGCTTGAGGCGCGCGTAGATGATCTCGAGGCAATGGGCGAGCTCCTTGCGGAGGAGGCGAGCGCAGAGGAAGCGATGCTGACCGAGCACGCGGACGATCTTCGCAAGCTCCGAATTGAGCTGGATCGGCTGGAGCTGTCGACGCTCCTATCGGGCGAGCACGATTCCGCCGATGCTATAGTAGAGCTCAAAGCGGGCGCGGGCGGCACCGATGCGTGCGAC
>JBBRJW010000312.1:0-4816 GCA_038218705.1 Chthonomonadales bacterium
GGGTGACGGAATCGGCGCTAAAGGCCGGCGTAATGACCCCGGCAATTCGCGCGCTCCTGAAGTTCGAGACAGACCGGGCCCAGGAGTACTACCGGCAGGCTCGCGAGCTCATCCCGCTGGTCCACCGGGAGGGCCGACCAACGCTGCAGATCATGCAGCGGATCTACCACGGCATCCTCAATAGTATCGTAAGCGCCGATTTCGACGTGTTGACGCGCCGTGCCCGCGTCTCAACGCCTCGGAAGCTCGCCATCGTCGTGAGTGCCTGGCTCGGCTCGAAGGTGGCGCCCGGCTCCCGGAGGCGCGCGTGACAGATGGACGCCGATCGGTGGCGGTCATCGGCGGAGGGGTGGCGGGGATCGCGGCGGCCACGGCCCTGGCGGACGCCGGTTATCGCGTGGAGTTGATCGAGAAGCGGCCGCTTCTCGGCGGGCGCGCCTCCTCCTTTGCAGACCCCCGCACTGGCGAGCGGGTGGACGAGTGCCAGCATGGCACCATGCGCTGCTGCACCAACCTCACCGATCTCCTCAACCGTCTGGGCGTAGGGGAGAAGATCGAATACCACTCCGCGCTCCCCTTCCTCGATCGCGAGGGCCGTCGCTCCGTTATCGAAGGCTGCGGCCTCCCCGCCCCCGCACACACGGCGCTCTCCTTCCTCCGATTCCGATCGATCAACCTGCGAGACAAGCTCGGCATTGCGCGCGGAATGTGGGCGATGCTCCGCTCCCGGCCCGGCGACCCTGCTGCAGAGCGGACCACCATTGCGGAGTGGTTCCAGCAGACCGGCCAGACCGATCAGGCCGTGCGCCACTTCTGGAGCCCCATCCTGGTGAGCGCGTGCAACGAGACCAACGACCGGATCTCCTGCGCAAGCGCCTTCAAGCTCTTCCGCGATGGCTTTCTGCTGAACGAGGAGGCGTTTCACTTCGGCACCCCTACCGTCCCGCTCGCCACACTCTATACCGAACCGACCATTGCCTATCTCGATGCCCGCGGCGGCCGCGTGCGCACCCGAACACGCGTGCAGGAATTCCGGTTTGAGGACCAGCAACGATCGGATCGGTTGACAGGAGTCACACTCACAGGCGGCGAGCGCCTGGAAGCGGACTGGTACGTGAGCGCCCTTCAGTTCGACCTGCTGCTGAAGCTGCTGCCACCAGAACACGTGGAGAAGACGGGGTACTGGGAGGTGCTGAGAGGAATCGAGCTCTCACCGATCACCGGAGTGCATCTCTGGTTCGACCGGCCGCTCGCAGCCGCGCCGGCCCTGGCGCTCCTCGATCGGCAGACGGAGTGGATCTTCAACAAGAACCGGCTGCTCCAGAGACCCGCAGGCGAGCCAGCCTACCTGACGGCCGTCATCAGCGCGTCGCGGCGGCTTGCTCAGAGGTCCAACGAGGAGTTGATCGCAGCGACAATGGCGGATGTGCGAGAGTGCGTACCGGGCGCTCATGAAGCGGAGCTGGTTCATGCGAGGGTGATCCAGTGGCCGAAGGCCACGCTCTCGCCACTGCCGGGCGTGGAGGCGCGCAGGCCGGGACCGGTGAGCCCAATTGCCAACCTCTTCGTAGCCGGTGAATGGACCGACACCGGCTGGCCTTCGACCATGGAGGGCGCCGCCCGAAGCGGCTACCGGGCGGCCGAGGCGCTGCTCGCAGCCGACGGCGCACCCCGCAGCCTGCTGCAGCCAGGCCTACCGATCAGCCGGCTCGCCCGCCTCCTGAGCCGCTAGCCGCGGGCGATCGCATGGCTAGCGGTCCGGTCCCTCTGAATGCGCAGCCGCGTTGCTTCCAATTTGCCTTGACTTCACCAGACAAAAAGCAATGCTCTCTCGCGTGGTGCGAGAGAGCATTGCAGAGAACCATTCAGGACTGAGCCCGCTTGGTGGGCGCTCAGGCCTGGGGGCGCACATTACGGCGGCGGCGCGCGAGCAGTGAGAGCGTACCGAACGCGGTGAGGCCGAACGCGAGTCCGCTCGGCTCAGGCGTCGTCACCAGCAACTGATTGTACTGGAACGAGCCGGCCATGTAGACGCCGAGCGTATCGGGCGTGGTCGGCAGGCCGGGCGTACCGATGCTGTAGTATGCTAGCTGCGTCGGATAGCTGATCAACTGCGAGCCAGTCGCCGTCGTTCCATCCTGGTTCGGACCGTGCAAGACCGCGGGATCGCCACTAAACGTGTTGCCTGCCGGATCCGATGCCGTAAGGAATCCATCCGCAACGATCGCGCCCTGGAACCCTGCCGCCAGATCGATTCCAGAGGAGAGGTTCAGGAAGCGGTACGTGCTGCCAGGAGCCAGCGAACCCACCGTTCCGGTGAATGACTGGGACTGAAGTGCTGTGCCACCGCCGGTCCGGTCGTACAGGGTCACCGTGACCGTGTTTCCGTCGTGAAGCCCGTCGCCCTGGTAGTCGAAGTAGCCCAGGGAGGTTACCGTGATAGACTTCAATACGTCGAAATCCTCACGATACCCGATGTTACCTGAATAAGACTGGCTACCGACAGTACCGGTCGGGGCGTCGAATGCAACGATCTGCGCGTTTGCGATACCGCCGGCAAACAACATGGATACCACAGCGCCGGCGACGGCCAGGCCCCGACGAGTTCCGTTACCGGTTAGATTAACCATCTGATTTATCATCCTTTCGACCATGCTTCATCAACAGCCAGAAGAAGCCACACTCTGCAGCCGCTCCAACGAGGTGCGGCCTGAGTGAACCTACGTAATTGGTTACAGTGCGTTTCTATCTCTAATGATCAGAGCGTCTCGCAGGCAGCCTCGCGGAGGACTGCGACGTCCGCCATTGCTCTACTCAATTACCTTGCACAAACTGTGCCAACTGAGCGGATTCACCGCTGTTGCCGATATATTTTTCTCTCAATCTCGTCCCAGGACAAGAGTCGTCTCATCGGTCCAGACCGATTCTGTATGCGTTCCCGTCAGCCTGAACGGTGAATCCGGTCAACCGTAAGCGCCACTTCGGGCTCAATATCTACGGGAACGAGGGCTGCGGTAACAGGGCAGCGAGGCAGAACTAATTCGGGTTCCGCAACCCACTGCTTCTCGCGCAGACGGTCACTTCTACTGCGTTCCATTATACCAGCATTGGGTCTCGATGTCACAGACGGGCAAGTTCGGCTCCGCGCCTACGTGAGACGCGCGATCAGACCAAAAAAGGGCGCAGACAACAACACTGTTGCCTGCGCCCTGGTTGCGCCAGGGAGTTACCCCGTAGGGCAGCGCTCTTGCGCTTAGTTGGAGCCTGTCGGCCCCTGCACGAACATCCTGGCCTGCCGCTGCACCGCGAGTGCGGCACTCGGCCACGCGCAAGGAGAGGGCGAGCGAGCGGGCGCAGTGCGCCTGTCCGCTCGCCCCGCATCCTTCTGCTGGCTCGCTTACGAGGCCGGCTTGATCTCTACTTTGGCGCCTTCGCCCTCGAACTTCGCCTGCATTGCCTTGGCGTCATCCATGCTCACGCCTTCTTTAAGCTTGGAGGGGACCCCTTCGACGAAGTCCTTGGCCTCCTTGAGGCCGAGGGCGGTTACTTCGCGAACCACCTTGATGACGTTGATCTTCTTCTCGCCAGCGGCGGTCAGAATCACGTCGAAGGTCGTGGGCGCTTCCTCAGCAGGAGCTGCCTCACCCGCGGCCGCCGGCGCAGCGGCGCCAGCGAACACCGGAGCGGCGGCGGAAACGCCGAACACGTCCTGCAGAGTCTTCGAGAGCTCAGAGAGCTCGAGAACGGACATCGCCTTGATCGCTTCTACGATCTCGTCTTTGGTCAGAGCCATGGGATAGATCTCCTCATTGGGGCCAGGTTGGCCCGATTGTGCCTAGGTTCAGAGTGCGGGCTCCGAAGAGCCGCGGCGACCGCCCGGAGGCGCTCGCAAGAGAGTGCATCAGGCGGCTGCCGGCGCGGCGCCCTTCTGGTCGGCGATCGCCTGAACCGTTCGAACGAAGTCGCCAATGATTCCGTCGAGCGTTCCGACAAACTCCGAGGCGGGAGCGTTAAGCGAGCCGATGAGCTGGCTGATGATCGCTTCGCGGGAAGGAAGCTTCGAGAGCGCCGTTACCTGCGCTACCGAATAGACCTTGCCATCGATGTACCCGCCCTTGACCTTGATTTCCGGCTTCTTTAGCGCCGTCATGAAGTCGATAACCGACTTCGCAGGGGCCACTATATCGTTTGTGGCGAAGACAATCGCCGTCGGGCCGGCGAGCAGCTGCTCGAGTTCCGCAGGGACCGAGCCGTCGAGAGCCAGCTTGAAAAGCGTGTTCTTGACGATGTGGTACTCGGCTCCGGAGTCGCGCAGTTTCCGGCGCAGGCCGGTGACCTCCGCAACCGTAAGGCCGCGGTAGTCCGTCAGAATAGCTCCCTTGCTCCGCGCAACGATCTCGCGAAGCTCAGTTACCGTCTGTTGTTTCTGGATATTGGGCATAGAGTTTCCCTCGCATCCGGCGCGCACTTCCCGGCAGTGCAGCGGCCAGGCAACAAAAAAGCCGGGAGATCGTGCTCTGCGCTTGCAACGCAGACAGCAGCGAATCCCGGCCGGCAGGCGAGAGGCGGTGCCTCTCTTCTGGCGAATAGTTCGGAACTCGACCTCGGCAGGCTCCCATTAACGGGACTTCGGTCCGGGTGAACCCGGGACGCCGGCTGTCTGCGGTGAGCAGGAAGTGCGCTATTTGGTTTGACAGCCGTCAGTATGCCACGAGGGACCCGCGAGTGTCAAGGCTGCCTCTTTGCCATTTATGCGCCGCTCTTTTCCAGGCTGAACTGGTCGATTATAGGAATCTGGCCGCGGATGCCGCTTATC
>JBBRJW010000313.1:0-4797 GCA_038218705.1 Chthonomonadales bacterium
CGGATGGAGCACCGAATGACACCAGGCCAGCGGCTGCGGGCCGCTCTGCAATTCCAGCCTTACGAGGGGCGCGTACCGCATCTTGAGCTCGAGTTCCAGCTCTCAAAGGACCTCCTTGGGGAAGGCCATCTCGATTGGAGAGGGTACGTCGAGACGCCGAAAGAGAAGCGCCGCGATGCACTGGTTGAGAACGCAAAGCGCTGGATCCGCGTGGCGGAATACTTCGACCACGCTACCATTATGGGGCTCCACTGGCTTCCCATCGAGGCGCAAATCGAGTCCTACGGCATCATCCGCGAGCTCGCCGGTGATCAGTATATGCTCTCTGCGAATCAGGATGGCACGCTCGCTATTCCGGATGGAAACGGCATGGCCACTCTCTCCTTCCGTATCTCCGACGATCCGGACGGGCTTATCGCAGAGCGCGAGCGCATTATTGAACAGACCATTACGAACATCCGCGCGCTCGTGGCGGGTGGCTGCGAGGCCATCTTCATGTGCGCCGACTACTGTTTCAATCCCGGCCCGTTCCTCTCGCCGCGCATGTTCCGCCGGTTTGTGACGCCCTTCCTGAAGCGCCAGATCGAGGCTATCCGCGATTGTGGGGCATTTGCTGTTAAGCACACCGACGGAAACCTCTGGCCGATCTTCGATCAGCTTCTCGAGTGCAAGCCTCATGCTATTCACTCCATCGACCCCATGGCCGGAATGGATATTCGGGAAGTCCGGGCAAAGGTCGGCGATTCGGTCTGTCTGATGGGTAATGTCGATTGCTCGCGACTCCAGAGTGGCACGCCTGCGGAGATCGAGGCGAGCGCCCGCTACTGCCTGGAGCATGGACCGGTAAATGGGACCGGATACGTGTTCACCTCGAGCAACTGCATTTTCAATGGCGTTCCGCTGGAGAGCTATCGCGCGATGCTCGCGGTGCGGGACGATGCTTACCCGGATGTTCCGCCGAGCGAGAGTACACGGGCATACCGCGGCGGGTAGGTCACTTCTGCACAGGTGCGTCAGGCACTGGAGAGGGGCGATACGGCAATGATCGAGGGGAGCAACCGACCGGGCGACCGGCTGGCGGAGATGGACTTTGCCGCGCACAACGCGGAGGTCGATGCCATGTGGCGCGCCTTCCGCGCACGTTCGCCTTACCGCATTCCGATCATTCTGGGCACCAACACCCGCTACTTCATGCTCGACTCCGGCGCTAACTGGATGGGCATCGACTTCCAATCCTACAGCCGGTCGCCCGCCACCATGTTTGAGGCACAGTTGGAATTCATGCGCTGGCGGAAGTTCAACCTGCTTCAGGACGAGGCACTCGGCCTGCCAGACGAATGGGCCATCGCACCGGACTTCCAGAACTACTACGAAGCAGCGTGGTTCGGCTGCCCGGTAGAGTACCGGTCTGGCGAGGTGCCCGATACGAGACCGGTGTTCGCCGATTGTCCGGAGCGGATAATGGACAGCGGGCTGCCGGGACCGCTCGAAGGCGTGATGGGGCAGGCGCTCGAGTACTGGCAGTACTACCAGGATCGTGCGCCCCGCGAGACCTTTCTGGGTCGACCAATTCGAGCGTGCGCTCCTGGAGCGGGATTAGGTACGGATGGGCCGCTAACCGTTGCCTGCAACCTGTTCGGGCCCTCGTTTGTCTGCACCGAGCTTGCGGCCGATCCCGACAGAGTGGTGCGGCTGCTGCAGTTTATTGCGCAAGCGACGATCGAGCGGATAGGGGTCTGGCGCAAGATGGTCGGTATCCCGATGCCGAACGATGGCTGCTGGATCGCAGACGATAGCCTGGCCCTCATCTCGTCCAGTATGTACCGCAAGTACGTCCTTCCCATCCATTGCCAGATCTACGATGCGATCGGGACGCGGACAGGCCGCGGAATGCACCTGTGCGGTGACTCCACCCGCCACTTCCGGACCATGGTGACCGAGCTGGGGGTCTCTTCCTTTGATACGGGCTTCCCCGTGGACTTTGGCGCGCTCCGAGCAAGCCTCGGTCCCGAGATCGAGATCGCCGGCGGTCCGCATGTGGAGCTGCTCCGATCGGCATCGCCGGCGGAGGTCCGTGCCGAGGCAGAGCGAATTCTTCGCACCGGGATCCTGGAGGGAGGCCGGTTCATTCTGCGGGAAGGCAATAACCTTGCGCCGGGCACGCCGCTCGCGAACACCGAAGCGTTCTACAGCGCCGGCCGCGAGTTTGGCAAACTGAAGGAGACCAATTCATGAAGCTAAAGGAGATGCTGACAGGCACACCGATGCTGATCGACGGGGCCTGGGGCTCCCAACTGCTCGCCCGCGGCCTGCCGACCGGCGCCTGCCCGGATGCCTGGAATCTGACTCACGCTGGGAACGTTGAGGATGTCGCCCGTGCCTACGTGGAGGTCGGAAGCCAGATCATTCTCACCAATACCTTCGGCGCGAGCCGACTGATGCTCGACCGGCACGACCTCGCCAGTGAGACCGCGGCAATCAATCGGGCCGGCGTGGAGATATCACGTCGAGCCGCGACGGGCGGAGTGCGGGTATTCGCCTCGATGGGGCCGACGGGTCGGATGCTCGCCATGGGCGACGTTACGGAGGCGGAGCTGCGCGAGGCGTTTGCCGAGCAGGCGTGCGCGCTCGCGGAGGCTGTCGCTGACGCCATCGTTGTGGAGACGATGTCCGACCTTATGGAAGCCCGGATTGCGGTGGAGGCAGCGGCTGCGACCGGACTCCCGGTGGTGGGCTGTATGACCTACGGAGCGGGCAGAGGCGGAGAGCGCACGATGATGGGAGTGAAGCCGGAGCAGCAGGCTGAGGCTCTTGCCGAAGCCGGCGCGCAGGCGATTGGCTCCAACTGCGGCCTGGGGCCAGATGGGATGCTTCCCATACTGCGGACCCTGAAGGCTGCGTCCGACCTGCCGATCTGGATAAAACCCAACGCCGGACTCCCTCAGCAGGTGGGCGACCGCGCAGTCTATGTTTACAATGTGACGCCGGAGGCTTTCGCCGCGCAGGCGGTGGCGCTGGTTCACGAGGGAGCCGCCATGATTGGCGGCTGCTGCGGCACCGGGCCGGCATTTATCACAGCGCTCCACGCGGCGCTGGGGAGCACGAAATGAACGCACGAGAGCGCTTCCGGGCAACCATGCAGTACCAGCCGAGGGACCGCTGCCCCATTATGGATTTCGGCTTCTGGGAAGAGACTCGGCCGATCTGGCGCGATCAGGGCTTGCCCGCTGGTATTAATCCCGACAGGTACTTCGGAATGGACCCGCAATGGATCGTTACGGCGGTCAACACCTCCCTTGAGCCCGGCTTCGAGTGGACGGTATTGGAGGACCGGGGTGAGACCGAGATCATCCGGGACGGCGACGGCGCGGTGAAGGAGCAGGGCAAGTTCCTCGGCACCATCCCGAGGTTCATTTCGCACACGCTTGTCGATCGCGCGAGCTGGTGTGCAGAGTTCGCCTGGCGGCTGGACCCTGCCGCGCCGGAGAGGTACCCCGCGAACTGGAGCGAGCTTGCGGCCAGATATAAGGACCCGGCCCGAGACTATCCGCTCGGCATTAACATGGGCTCGCTCTACGGATGGATCCGCGACTGGATGGGGGTCGAGAACCTCTCGCTGCTGGTGCACGACGACCGGAAGCTCTTTGAGGAGATGGTAGAGACCGTCACCGACTGCATCTGCGAGACGATGCGGCCAGCGCTCGAGTCTGGAATCCAGTTTGACTACGCCCTCGGTTGGGAGGACATGTGTTACCGGGCGGGCCCGCTGCTCTCACCGAAACACTTCCGGCAGGTGCTTGTTCCCAACTACAAACGGATCACCGCTCTTCTCGCACAGTACGGCGTCGATACGGTCATCACGGATTGCGACGGGGACATCGCGCGGCTCCTGCCGCTCTGGCTGGAAGCAGGCGTGAACACGATGTTTCCGATCGAGGTAGGGGTCTGGGGCCAGGATCCTGTTAAATACCGGGCCGAGTACGGGCGCGACCTGAAGATGATCGGCGGCGTAGGCAAGCTTATCCTTGCGGAGGGTCAGGCCGAGATCACCGCAGAAGTGGAGCGGCTCGCGCCACTGGTTGAGGACGGCGGATATATTCCCACGCCGGACCATCGGGTCCCACCGGATGTTCCGCTCGCAAACTACAAGCACTATCTCCGCGAAGCGCGCCGCGTCTGGGGCAGATGCGCCCCCTCGCTCGCGCCGGTGGAGTTCTAATAGGGGTGGCTATGGCAGGCGAAACAGGCTCTCGGCGAAAGCTGATAAGCTGCGAGGTCTTCTACCGGGAGCTCTGCTCCCTCGTATCCCAGTCACCACACATGGTGGACGTGGAGTTTTTGCCCAAAGGGCTGCACGATATCGGCGCTGCGCCGATGGCGCAGCGACTTCAGGCAGTGGTGGATCGCGTGGATGGGTCGCAGTACGACGCGATCCTGATGGGTTACGGACTGTGCAACAACGGGCTCGCCGGGCTCATGGCCCGCGGTATCCCGATCGTGCTTCCGCGCGGGCACGACTGCATCACGATGTTTCTGGGCAGTCGACAGCGCTACCAGAAGTACTTCGACGAACATCCCGGCGTCTACTTCAAGACGAGCGGCTGGATCGAGCGCGGGGAGGCGACAGGCGAGCTGAGCCAGCTCTCAATTCAGAAGCAGACGCGTATGGATCTCACCTTAGAGGAGCTCGTAGCGAAATATGGCGAAGAGAAATCCCGATACCTGTTCGACACACACTTCGACAAGACTCACAAATACTCCCACTACACGTAAATAGATCTGGGAGACGAGAGCTAC
>JBBRJW010000314.1:0-4795 GCA_038218705.1 Chthonomonadales bacterium
GCAGCCTCCTCTCTGGAAGCCATGTGGTCAAGCAGGTGCTCCTCTACGCCGAGGGCGAAAGCGTCCACCCGGCCCTCATCCTCGAATTGGATGCGCGCGTCGTAGATGGAGTCTCCTTTGAACCCCCTCTGCTCGATTTTGAACGGGTGGGACCGGCCGGCAAGGCCATGACCGTACATCTGAGCATCGATACAACGCGTTTTCTCGCGGCACGGATTGACCTGTCGCAGGGGCCAGGCGCGAACCCACTCCGCATAGAGGCCGCGGCCGAGCCGCGCGCGTCCGGGTCAATCGTAACGAAGCAGTTCATCGTGAGCGTCGCACCCCATACTCCCATCGGGCCGTTCGCTGGCCGCCTGCGGATCAAGGGGCTAGGGGTGGTTCCGTCCGTCCCGGGGGCGGTCGCGGCCGGCGCGAGCGCTCCACCCGCGCCTTCGCCGGGCCCGATGGAAACGCTCCCGTTCATGGGCGAAGTGGTGGGGCCCATTCAGGCTGAGCCGGCCATGGTCGTGTTCGGAACCGTGCGGGCTCCGCAGCCGGGCGGCGCGATCTCCGCGCGGGAGGATGCTTTCCGCCGCACTCGGTGGCTGCTGCTGACCGAGCGGCCAACTCCGCCAGTGAAGCCAGCCGGATCTGGCGCCGCTGCCAGGAAACACTCGGCTGCGCCTGCGTTCTGGCGCGGCGCGCAGGTCCATTGTAATACGCCCTTCTTCCGTGGGGAGATCGTTCCGATCCCAATGCGCAAGCCCGTGGGACACTTGACCAATCGTTCTGGTGGCATCACGCCCCCGTCAATCTCGCGTGCGCTGGACCCGGTGCACGCCTGCTGGCTGCGCGTGGTCCTGCTGCCGAACGCCCCTCCAGGCCCGCTGCTGGAGGCGGATATGGTCGTCTCCTTCACCGGGGGCCTGCGGCTTAGGGCGCCTGTCTTGGCGGAGCGCAAATAGCATGGACCCTAAGTCCCGCGCGGGAAGTTGCGCATCGGCTGTCCTGTGCCACTCGGTCCGCCTCCGGCCGTTCGCGGTCGCGCGCCTGGGGCTCGCCTGCCTCGTCCTCGCTCTCATTGCCGAATCCGGCCGGAGCGCCTCCACGGGGGCGCGGCCCCTTGCACCGGGGTTTACACTGCGCGATACCGAGGGGCGCTCGCACTCGCTAGCCGACCTCCGCGGGCGCACGGTGACGCTCTTCTTCTTCTGTGGGTGCCGAGCCTGCCACGAGTGCGCGCGCTCCTGGGCAGCCATACAGCGCGCGGGAGTCCTGGCGCCCGCACTTCCGCTTGCCGCCGTACGCTCCAGCGCTCACACAGCAACCACAGCCACGGTTGTGGTTTACATGGGCGCGCCAGGGGAGGCGCGCGAATTTGCCGCCGCCACCGGCATGCAGGCAAGCTCCACCCTGGTGCTTGCGGACCCGCGCTTAGAGGTCACAATGGCTTACCATGCAGCTCCCTGCCCGCGCGCGATCGCGCTCGACCGGGCGGGAAGAGTTTGCTATATCAACAACCACCTTGACGACCAGCCGCAAAAGGCATCGGCGGCAGCTATCACGGCGCACTGCGTGGACGCATTGCGTCACGCGGAGACAGAGAACCCACAGGCCGGCCACCGCCGCGGAGAGGGGAGAGCCCATGGCGCGCGCCACCAGTGATGCGGGCAGCCACACCGCGCCACGAAATGACGCGCGCCCTCCGTGGCTGTGGCGGCCAGGCACGATCCAATCGGTGAGCCATCTTCAGCGGCGATTGGCCTTCGCCCTGCTGCTCGCCGGCATGCTATCGGCTGCATGGCCATGCCGGGCAGCCGAACCGCCGAGTGGCGCCACCAGGCTCCATGTAGCCGGTGGGAGCGGCCCGCCGGGCCCCGATCCCAGCAGCATCCACTTCGATTTCGGCACCATCGACCCGCTCGCGGCCGCGCCGCTCGCCCACGACTTTGTACTGCACAACGAGAGCAAGGCTCCGCTTATGATCGAGCGGCTGCAGACCTCCTGCGGCTGCACAAGCGTCCTGCTGACCGGCGATGCCCAGCAGCCCCCGGTTGCACTGGGTGCGGGAGAGAGCCTGGCGCTGCATGTCAGGATGGACGCGGCGCACTTCCGGCCCGGCTCCGCCGACAAGTTTGTATGGGTCTATGCGGCCGGGGCTTCCGCCCCCGCTGCAGTCATTGAGCTCACGGTACAGGTTCCCGCCCTCGCTGTGTTCTCGCCCTCCGCCGTGGAGATGGGCCGCCTGCGCGCTGGAAGCTCGCGCAGCCTTCCGGTCGCCGTGGCGCTCGATGCTCGCCTGGCAGCGCTGGGGCAGCGGCTCGAGCTGATCTCATCGGTACCGGCCGTGCGGGTGACGCCGGAGTACCGCGTGCTCGAGGCAGGGCCCGACGATGGCGCTCGCGTCACGCGCCTCTACACACTGACATTGGGAGCTCACGCCGATCTCGGCAGGTTCGACGGCTCTCTCACATTCCTGGTTCGACCCACCGCCTCCGTTGTCGGAAGCCCGCAATCCCCAACCGCGCCTGGCGACTATTCCGCTGCGGTGTCAGGGCTGGTCGCGCCGCTCAGCGGAGAGATAGAAGGCGAGATCCGAGCGGTACCGAGCGCGCTGGTGTTTGGAGTGATCGCTGTTGGCCGAAGCGCCACCCGGAGCGTCGCCATCACCGGCGTCGACGAACGCGCCATGCGGGGGCTCACGGCTACCAGCGCTTCCCCGCTGCTAACGGCACGTCTGGCGCGCCCAACACGCAGCGGGGGGGCGGCCGGCTCGACCTCCCCGACCTGGTTGTGCTCTCTGGAAGTGACCGCCGGCGCTGCCCTGCCAGTCGGCACGCTGGAAACGCAGGTATTCGTAACGACCGCAAGCGGCCAGCGTCTTGCGATCCCCGTGGTAGTTAGCGCGGCAAAGCCGTAGTATCACGGAGCTGGGAGTCAGGCAGTCATCCGTCGGCGCTCGGAGGCGAGTGCCAAGTGAAGTACTGAGAGTGTAATGGTCAGCGCGGCCAGACCGTAGAAATAGATCACTCGCTGCGCGCCGCTCCGCTCGGCCAGTACCCCTACCTCCAGGCTTCCCAGAGGCATGAAACCCTGAAACACGAGCGAGTAGACCGCCATCACGCGCCCGAGAAGGTTGTCGGGCGCTTCGGTCTGCACCTTCGTGTTGCAGTTGATCGCGAAGACGATCATGGCGAAACCGGCGATCACCAGGCAGCCCAGAGTCGCCTTGAAGGTGCTCATACAGGCCAAGCCAATCAGCGCCAGCGCAAATACGATGGAGCCCGAGTAGACCAGGGCCCGGCGCTGGAAGCGCTCCCCCCAGACCGCGAGGAAAATCCCGCCGGCCGCCGCGCCGACGCCATTCAGGGCGGTCATGCGGCTGTAGCCTCCTGCCCCCTAGCCCGGATTATTCATGAAGTTGCCTCTGGTGTCATTCCGCATCTAGAACTGAGCCACTACGGCGCGTTTAGATTTGAGCCACCTTGGCGGGCGGTTCCCCGTTTTTGCCTGGCTCGGGGTTCCGATTTGGGTCTGCGGGGACGAGACCGGCAAGTCGCTTTTCACGCAGCCGGTAGCTCTCTCCGCGGATGTTAATGACGGTGCTGCGATGCAGCAGGCGATCCAGAGCTGCCGAGGCCATGAACGCGTCGCCTGCAAACACCTCCGCCCACTCGCCGAACGCCTTGTTCGACGTCAGTATGATCGATTGGTTGCGATCATAGCGCTGACAGATCGCCTGGAAGAACACGTTGGCCTGCGTCTTATCCAGGCTGAGATAGCCGACCTCGTCGATTACCAGCACCTTCGGATGCACCAACTTGTTAATCTCCAGGTGCAAACGGTTGTTCGCCAGCGAAAGCGAGAGACGCCGGGCCATATCGATGACGTTTGTGAAGTAGGCGCGATGGCCCCGCTCACACGCCAGGATGCCCAGCGCGATGGCCAGATGTGTCTTTCCAACCCCCGGAGGGCCTAGAAAGATCAGGTTCCTCCCCTCATAGAGGAAGCGTCCGGTTGCCAGCTCCTCGATCATGCGTGCGTCCACGCCGGGCTGAGCGCTGAAATCGAACTCAGCGAGGGTCTTATGGACAGGGAACCTGGCGAATTGGAGGTTGAGTTGCACACGCTTTTTGTTGCGCGCCTCCATCTCGCCGCAAAGCAGATACCCCAGGAAGTGGCTGTAGCTCCACTGCTCGGCCGCCGCCTGTTGACAGGTGACATCCAGCCGCTCTTTCGCCACCGTCATTCCCAGCTCCTCCAGAGCCTCCTGTGCTTTCTCTTCGTACACTCGGCGCATGGGAGGGCCTCCTCATAGGAGCAGAGCGGGGGCGTGACAACGCTGTTTTGGTCGATGAACTCCGCGTGCGGCTTGTCGCTCTCCTGCAGCTTCTGCAAGGTGAGGCGGCGCATCGCTTCGAGGTGCGCTTCATCCGTGATACACGCACCCGGCAGCGCCTGCTTGTGCTCGCAGATCACCGCCTCTGCAAGGCGCACGCGGATGGTATGGTTCTCGCTGACGACAATCACGCGCTTGCCCAAATGCTCTGGGGGAACAGAGTAGCGGGCATTATCCACTCGCACGTCGCCTTCGGCGTCTACCCGTCGCTCATAGCGCTGGCTGATCTGGTAGGCCGCGAGCCCAGAAGTTGAGAGCAGGCCCTCTCGCGTTAACAGGTCGCACGGGCGCTCGCCTGTGGTCGCGTGGACGCGCCGATTGGCCTCCTCAAGCCACACGCGTCCCTGAGTGCCCAGGTCCTCAAAGCCTGCCAAAACGCGGCCGTTGAGGAAGTAATCCTTGAGGTAATCCACC